>CALMSM010000197.1 GCA_937872425.1 uncultured Candidatus Saccharibacteria bacterium | reverse complement strand
CAGAAGAATTTATCAAAGTCGAGCTTTTAAAAACTTCAAATGCTGTAAAATTATTGCAACGTATAAGGGACGAATCGCACAGGTTTGCCGTCAGTTATCATACCGTACTAAAACGGCAACGTCAGACAGCTAGCATTTTGGATGGGATTCCTACTATTGGGCCATCCACTCGTAAAAAACTGTTAAGACACTTTGGATCTACCAAACAAATTGTAGTAGCCAGTCAGAAGGATTTAGAAAAAGTGGTTGGTAAGTCAAAAGCCGTTATACTGTCAAAATATCTCAAGAATAACGATAATACTAGGCAACTAAAATGAAACCAGAATTTTTTGTAAATAATCGAAAGAAACTCCGAGAATTATCCAAATCTCATATGCTAGTTATTACTGGCAATGGCCTAATGCAACGCAATTCTGATGTAACTTTTCCATATAGGCAGGATAGTAACTTTTGGTATTTAACAGGTATAAATGAACCCGATTTGATACTGGTAATGGACAAGACTAAAGAGTACATCATTGCACCAACGCGGAGCCATAGCCGCACGGTGTTTGATGGTGGGCTCGATGTTGAGGAGATTACCAAAACGTCTGGCTTAGAAACGATTATTGACGACAAGGAAGGCTGGAAACTCCTCCAGGCACGGCTCAAGCGTGTTGCACATGTAGCGACCGTATCGCCAGCCCAGGCCTATATTGACAGTATTGGGCTATATACCAACCAAGCTCGCGCCCAACTGATGCAGCGTATCAAAGAAATCAACCCCAGTGTTGAACCACTTGATTTGCGGCCGGCCTTGGTCAAGCTACGGTCTATCAAGCAACCCGTCGAGATTGCTGCCATACAAGCCGCAATTGACACTACCGTTGATGCCTTCGTTGCTATCCAGAAGCAACTGCCCAAGGCAGTAACAGAGCGTGACCTCGAAGCAATCGCCACATCACGATTCATCAAAGCTGGTGTCCACCATGCCTATGAACCGATTGTGGCTGCAGGCAAAAATGCCTGCACGGTGCACTATATTGCTAACTCTTCGGCTGTATCCCCGGATGAATTTGTACTCATGGACATCGGGGCCGAGGTCTCAAACTATGCAGCTGACATTACGCGTACCTACCACCCGGGTGAGCCAACCAAGCGCCAACAAGCGGTGCTCGAGGCGGTGGTTGATGTGCAGGAGTTTGCCAAGTCATTGCTTAAGCCGGGGGTTATCCTCAGAGATTACGAACAGCGCATCGAACAGTACATGGGCGAAAAGTTGCGTGCACTGGGGCTGATTAGCACTATCGATACGGAAAACGTCCGTACGTATTATCCGTACCTGACATCCCATTTTTTGGGCTTGGATGTGCATGATGTTGGAGAATATGACAAACCACTTGAATCAGGGATGGTGCTGACCGTCGAACCAGGTATTCACATATTCGAAGAGGGTATTGCAGTACGCATAGAAGACGATGTTCTGATAACCGAAACAGGCATCGATGTTTTGAGCAAAAAGCTCCCACCCATGTGATACAATAAGCGGTAATGAAACGCGGTCCACTGGGTAGATTTTTGTTGAGATGGTTCGTCTGCAGCCTTGGGTTGTGGATAGCTGCTGGCATACTTGGTCACAACATTAGTTATGATAGTCAATTTGGTGTTCTGACAATTGCAGGTTTACTGCTGGCAATCGTCAATGTGTTCATCAAGCCAATCGTTGTTATCCTGTCGTTGCCAGCGATACTGTTTAGCCTCGGGCTGTTCATGCTTGTAATCAATGGCCTGATGGTTTTGCTTGTCAGCTGGGTCTATAAGCCGCTTGAAATAACAAACTTTGGCGCAGCAATGCTTGCTGGGGTCGTCATTGGACTGGTAAACTACTTGGTAACTACTATTCTTGAGGAGAAAGAAACAGCATGAGTATCTATAACTACATTACAATCGTGTCAGCAATTCTTGTATCAATCTTGATACTGCTCCAAACCCGTGGCGCCAGCCTTGGCGCTGGCATGGGCGGTGGCGGCGAAGTCAACACAGTACGCCGTGGATCTGACAAAACAATCCACCAAATCACAATCATCTTGGTGGTTATATTCGCGGGCTCAATACTACTAGGCATAATCTCGTAACCAAAGCATGATCAAACGAACCACAAGACTTCGGTGGCGGCGAGTCTTCCGGCGCAAACAGCGCCAGGTCGAGGATATGGGTATCCAAGCCGAGGAACGTATCGAGCGTGACTTTATTAAGCGTCTCAACCGCCTCATAGATGTTCGACGGTTTGTGGCGAGTTGGGTTTTGTTGTTTGTGTTTTTGTGCGGAGCGTTAGTATGGCAATTCAGGATTCTTGATCACACATTCCAGTCGCTTCAGCCGACGCCGGGCGGTGCCTACAGTGAGGGTATGTTGGGTAGCTTCACAAACGCCAACCCACTATTTGCTTCGACAGTTGCCGATTCTACGGTGTCTCGGCTAGTGTTTGCGGGCCTGCTTACGTATGACAGCCGCAACATGCTGACTGGCGATTTGGCTGAGTCTTGGACAGTCAACGAGCAGAACACAACGTACAAGGTAGTACTCAAACCAAACCTGACGTGGCATGATGGCCAGCCACTCACGTCGCGCGATGTTGCGTTTACGTTTCATACGGCCCAAAACCCTGACGTCAAATCACCCTTGTTTAGAAGTTGGAACGGGGTAAAGATAGAAACATTAGATGACCAAACAGTTCAATTTACATTACCCGCGCCGTTTGCACCGTTTCTTCATAGCCTGACGACTGGAATAATTCCTGAGCACGTGCTCAAAGACACTGCCACGACTGAGCTGCGCTCGTCACAGTTCAACACAACGCAGCCCATAGGAGCAGGGCCATTTGAATGGTCCGATGTAGAACTTGTGAACTCCGGCAAGCAGGATGGCGAGCAGCGGGTTGGACTGAAGCCGTTCCCGCAATATCATGCTGGGAAACCAAAGCTCGATGGTTTTGTCATACGAACGTATGTGTCACAGGACAGGTTGGTGGAAGACTTTAAGGCGAAGGTTGTGAACGCGTTAGTCGGATTTGACCAGATACCTGAAGCGTTAGAGGACCGGGACGATATCCAAACATACAGCTCAACGTTGACTGCCGAAACAATGTCGTTCTTCAAGACGGACAGCGAGCTGCTGAAAGACGTAAAGGTCCGCCAGGCGCTGGCACGCTCTGTGGATATTAAAACGGTGTTAAGCGCACTAGGTTACCCGGCAACTGTAGCGGATAGTCCACTGCTTCATGGTCAGGTTGGCTATGACCCAGCACTGAAACAGCAGGGGTTTGATCAAGCAGAAGCAGTACGGTTACTTGACGAAGCAGGCTGGAAGCAATCCACAAGCGGTGAGACTCGGCAGAAGGACGGCAAGCCCCTAACTCTTCAGATGGTTGCTCAGTCAACGCCTGATTTGGCTAGAGTGAGCGCAGAACTGCAGAAGGCTTGGCGTGCGGTTGGGGTGGAAGTCAATGTTTCGCTCTTGGAAGATGTCGTCCTCCAGGACACTATTCGAGACAGGTCGTACGATGTGCTGCTATACGGTATCTCCGTCGGAGCAGACCCCGACGTGTTTGCGTACTGGCATAGCACCCAGTTCGATGTGCGCTCTGCATCACGGCTAAACTTTTCGAACTATAAATCGGCCACCGCAGACAAAGCACTTGAAGCCGCACGCTCACGAAGTGACGCAAGTCTCCGTGCAGCAAAATACAAACCATTCTTACAAGCCTGGCGCACTGATGTGCCAGCTCTGGCACTCTACCAGCCGCGCTCACTCTATATCACAAACATACCAGTATTTGGTATGCAGCTCGACACAGTTAATAGTGGTGTTGATCGGCTGAATACAGTTCAAAATTGGATGGTACGACAATCGCTTCAGCCGAACTCTTGAGTTTTTTGACGTAACACCGTAAACTGTATGAGCAATTCGTTTGAGTACGTAGCGGCTCCGATAGATAGTCGTAGACGCGCTAAGCGAAATAATGTGCGCGGGTGGCGGAATTGGTAGACGCGCTACCTTGAGGTGGTAGTGGGAGCAATCCCGTGGAGGTTCAAGTCCTCTCTCGCGCACCACAACAAGACGACGACTTTTCACCTACAGAAAGTCGTCTTTTTGTTTTATGCCCCCGAAAGTTCAGCAAGCTGGTATCCGGCAACTGTTTGGCGGACTAGAGGATGTGTTCGGTGCAGTCCCGTTGCTGATATGACAGCCGCATGTATCCCATGCTCATGAATTGTGTGCTGTATCTCAACCGCCTGGCTGTCATCGGGACTATCAAACCTGAACCCGCCCACAATAGCCATGCTAATATTCGCCGGCACATCACCATCGGCAAGACTCAACAATGCAGGACGCAGCAGGCGGTCGTGCTGACCCAGTTTGCGGAGTGGTTCTCGGCCAACCCGTTGTGGGGCGTCCCCGAGGTAGGGGTTCGTAAATCGTCGTATAGTTTTGTTTGCAAACTCGGCCTGTTGCTGAGCGCTAATGCTAGGATAGTGCCGGGTTATGACGTCGCCTACCTCCTCCATCAGGCCATGCACCAGCCCAAATATGCTCTCGTCAGCCATGGCATCACTGATAGTGCCGTATCCTTTCATGTATCCCCAATAGGCTGCGGCAGCGTGCCCTCCATTCAGTGTAAAGAGTTTTTGAGACAGCACTGCCTCTAGGTCATCTACCAGCTCAATCCCCGGGATATCTGGCATGGGGCCCTTGAGTGCAGAAGCATCAATAGCAAGCTGGAAGTAATCCTCGGTGATAACCGCAAGCGTGTGGTCAAGGCTGCTTTTAGTATTGGGGACAATTCTGTCTACCGCTGCATTTGGGAAGCTAACGGCCTCGAGTATGGTCTGTCGCCACACATCGTCGGGCAGGGCGGCCAGTATGTGGTCCCGCAGCGTCTCAGTATTCCGCTCCATATTCTCACAGGCAACAACAACGACATGCATTTCATCGCCTGGTCGTTTTTTGTATCGTTCCATGAGGCCACGCGCAAGTATCGGCGCGACTCGCGGCAAAATACCTACACCCACTGCAGTTGTTATCATGTCGGCGTCTACAATATGCCCAATCATCGCACTCTCATCCAGGGAGGATATCGCGTCGATATTATCTACGTACGCCTCCTGGGAGCCCGTTATTGATACTACTTCGACAGGATAGCCACCCTCTTGGTTTATCGAGTTAATAAGGTCAGCGTTTACATCTGCGAATGTCACATGCAGCCCTGCGGCGCTCATAACCTGGCCAATAAGTGCACGCCCAATGTTACCCGCCCCAATCTCTAGTACTTCTCCAGATTTCATACGTTTAATGTATAAGTTAGTGGTATATCTATCAAGGGTACCCAACTCAGAATACAAAAATGCCAATGTCTTATATCATGCTGAGTATATCTACTAACGTTGCCTACATTCTTATGTTCGCCGAGCAAGTTAGTACGGGCGCCACGTGGTTTTTTGTTTGGGGTAGGTTTGGTATACTTGGAGAAAGTTATGCTAATGCTTCATAGAAGTTAAGGAGAGGATGTATGAGTAAAGTTGCCGATTATCTGCAAGAACACCTCGTGGGCGAAGTAATGACGAGTGCAGATGCGCGTCAGTATTTTGCAACGGATGCCAGTATTTATACGATTATGCCAGCCATCGTGGTATACCCACGCAACGAAAACGATGTGCGCAAAACGGCCCGGTTCACGTGGCAACTAGCCGAGCGCGGCCGCATCATCCCTATTACAGCGCGAGGCTCCGGCACAGACTTAACTGGTGCAGCGGTTGGCGCGGGTATTGTCATGGCTTTTCCGGCACATCAGCACCGTATATTAGAGCTGGATGGAAAGTCAGGCGATGTAACTGTGGAGCCGGGCATAAACTATGGCAAATTGCAGCAAACACTACTGACCCACGGTCGGTTTTTGCCGGCATACCCTGCATCTATGGAGTACTCCACGATTGGCGGGGCGCTGGCAAATAATGCTGGTGGTGAGCGAAGTTTCAAATACGGTACGACACGAGATATGGTCAAGCGTTTGCGCGTTGTGTTAGCAAACGGAGAAGTAATCGAGACACGGCGGCTGAGTAAACGAGAGCTGAGTAAGAAGCTTGGGTTAGGAACCATGGAGGGTGAGGTTTATCGGCAACTCGACGCACTGATTGAGGAACACCACGGTCTTATCAAAGAACTCAGCAAAGACGTAACCAAGAACAACGCTGGCTACGCCTTGAGTGATGTAAAGCGCAAGGACGGGTCGTTCGACCTGACGCCGCTCATTATCGGCTCACAGGGTACCCTGGGGCTTGTCACCGAGGCAGTCTTGGCAACAGAGGTGTATACACCGCAGACAACACTCATCATGGCACAGATACAGGACCTGGCAGTTGCACAGGAAATCATCACAAAACTTCGTGCTTACTCCGATAAGCCGTGTAGTATCGAGATGGTCGATAGTACGGCTCTCAAGATTGCGGACGCTGCAAGCCCCGCACTCCTCAAAGGCATTATCGACACCGAACAACCTGGCGTAACGCTCTTTGTAGAATTTGACGATACCAACGACCGCACACAGAAGCGTATGGCCAAAAAAGCCACCAAATTGTTTGAGCAGCACGGCGTAACCGCACGAATTGAATCCGACCCAGATACAAAGGATGAGCTAACCAAGGTTCGTGCAGTGTCAGCAACTGTATTGGCCCAGAGCAATGGTCAAGCCAAGCCTCTTCCTGTGATTGACGATGCAGTTGTGCCCGTTGGCTCCATCGCCGAGTTCATGAAGGCTGCATATGCATTGTTTGAAGAGCAAAAGATATCTGTTGCACTTTGGGGCCATGTTGGCGACGGCAATATTCACGCACAACCAATGTTTAACATTGCTGAGATTGGTGATCGTCAGAAGATATTCAAGCTTGTTGAGCAGTACTATGACTTAGTATTAAGTGTTGGTGGTGTTACCACGGGTGAGCATGGTGACGGACGTTTGCGTGGTGCATTCTTGCCCAGGGTATATGGGGCAGAAGCGTACGATTTACTAGTCAAGACCAAGGCGATATTTGACCCCTATGCAACACTTAACCCTGGCGTTAAGATTGGCGTAACCCTAGACACGGCCAAGCAATCCTTGAGAACGCAGTACGATTTGGGTGGTCTGTACGACCACATGCCTCGGAGCTAGCGCCCCCTTGGCTTTGCATTCAGCAGGGCAGCTGCTATCATATACCGGTTCCTAAATGTGTGAGTGGCGGCTTCGGATAGGCATTCGTAGACGCGCTGTGCGCAAAAAAGTAAATTGTGCGCGAGTGGCGGAATTGGTAGACGCGCTAGCTTCAGGAGCTAGTGAGAGCAATCTCGTGGAGGTTCAAGTCCTCTCTCGCGCACCATGCGCAATAACAAGTCGCCCATTTGGGTGACTTTTTTTGTTGGGGCACTATTGCTTGAGTGGGTCTTCGCTCCAGCCATGATCCCAGAGTGTCAGAGCATACGCCTGGGGGAACTCGTTACGCATAGCTGCTATGTCAGCGCTTCTTAATTTTTGAACAAGCCGGAGTGCCTTGAGACTCGGTCTCCCCCAGGGAACGAGTAGCCCCCAGTCGATAGGGGTAACATCTTTTTGGGATAATGTAGTAAAGGCTGGCTTGTGGGCGAGAAGAGACTCTTGTATACGGAGTGGCCCGGCTAGTTGCTCGACGCGTGGATGTTCTGCTTGGTCGAAGTATACAACTGCTTCTTTGGCGCACGATAGCCAGAACTCGTTGCCTGGCTCAGAGATGAGCATTGCATTGTGGTACTGATAGAATCGATTGTCTGGAAGAGCAGGTATGCCAATGTGTTCTACTGTACCTATCAGAGAGTCGAGAGGTTGCAGACAGGCGTAGTCTAGGTCAACATATACGCCACCCCAGAGGTACATATACAAAAACCTCGCAAAGTCGGCGCGCATGATGTTGTAGGGAAATAAATCGTACGCTTCTAGAAACTCCGGGAGGTGTTCCTCGACCAATGAGCGATTGTCAGCGTCGGTGTAGAAACGGTATTCCCAATCAGGGTGATTGGTCTGCCAGGACTCCTGCCATT
>CALMSM010000196.1 GCA_937872425.1 uncultured Candidatus Saccharibacteria bacterium | reverse complement strand
CAGCACGAGAGTATGGGGTAAATTACGGTGATAGAATACTACTGATGCTTATCCTTGGCTCGTGCTTTGATTTCCAAATATAGCACAGATGCAAATATAGCGCTCCAAACTAAGAAAAGTGCCAACCTCCCGGCAAATGTCATCTGTTGTCCGTTGCCGGCTAGGTTGTCAACGAATAACGCCCCGATAGCCGAAATACCCGTGATGGTGAGCACGATAACACTTAGGATTTTTCGAATGGTTTTTTTCATAGAATCGTTGTCTTTCTCTGTAATATTTGTAAATCCGATTGCGCCTATACCTTCCTAAAGATGTTGGATGGCGTAGTCCGCCTCTGCTTGGGTGAATTTTTCACCATATGAGGAAGTTAGCTGGTCATGTATGGCAGCTGGCGACATATGCATCGTATCTTGGTAGTCCTTTGCCTTAGCGAGGGCGTTGGCGTTCCAGTCGGCTACAACATTGTCCACGCCATACTGTGCAGCAGCGGCCGAGAATTGTCCGCCGTATTCTGAAACCAACTGGTCATAGACACCTTGCTTGGACATATGCATTGTGTTGGCGTACGTAGTAGCTTGGCTAAGGGCAGATTTGTACTCAGCCGGTACGTTCTTAGCTGCATCTTCTGCTGCTTTCTTGTCCGCGGCTGCTTTAGCTGCAGCCGCCTCATCGGCTGACTTCTTGTCGTCCGCTGCTTTTTTTGATGCCGCTGCGTCTGCTTCGGCTTTTTGTTTGGCTGCTTCCGCCTCTTTGCGAGCTTGTAATTCAGCCGCTGTCAGACGATGTACAATAACCAGCTCCTGGGTTGTTTTGTCTTTCTTTTTTGCAGTTACGGTAACTGAGTTGTCACCCTCTTTTAACTCTATAATTGCTGAGTACTTGCCGTTGTTGATTTGTGCAGGTACATCATTAACGGTGACTGTAGTACTGCCATTAGCGCCTGTAATCTTTCCAGTGATTTTGTAACTTGGGTCTTGTGTTTCGATTCTACCGTTCTTAGCATCATCAATACTCAGTGTAGGTGCAGCGTTTGCAGTCATTGCCACTGCATAAATAAAGAATAAAGCTGCGGCTACACTAGCAATCACCTTCGTGACCTTACCCCACTTTGAGTATTTCCACGTTAGAAAAATTCCTACTGGTGCAAAGAATACCAGCGTCACTATGGTGAACCATGTGCTTGTGTACCATTTTTTGTTGCTTTTAGCTTTTTCTGCTTTTTCCATAGTATCCCCTCGTTACGATAATCTATGTACCAAACTATACACTCCGAGAATCAAGCTACAAAGTTCTAAAATCCGACTGGATGGCCCGCCACGTTGATTTAATACCACTTTTGTGGTATTATTTTTTTATGCCAAACCCCGAGTTGCTGTATGACCGAGCCGACACTCCCCGTCCAATGGGCTGGTTTAGGCTTGATGTAATCCTAACTGCTGTTTCTGAAGTTAGCCTGATAGATATGGGCAGTGAATACTGGACAAATCACCCCAGCAGACAACCATTCCAGCATGAAGTCGGTGATTTGCTATCATACCTTGCGCTTAATGGTCAGCTCGAAATATTCCAGTTAGGTCGAGTAGCCGACGATATTACTCCTGGCGCAATAGATCAACTAAGAGAATATCCTGAACTTGAAGCACTTTTAGATAGTATCCCGACTGAAGATGCTAGCGCAGAAGAGTGCAAAGCCTGGTATGAACACGTAATAGAAGCATACCCAATGGATAGGCTAATTGAGCTTAGCCCCGTTGTGATGGAAAATCATGTTAGGGATGCCGACGCGGCAACAGAGTTTATGCTAATGGGCGGAAATGTGCTTGGTTTAGTCGTAGACGAGTAGATGGAAAAATAGTTCCATATCTCTAAAGTTACGGTCCGCCAAGTATTGACAAAATACTATCATTGTGATAGTATTTTTATTATGACCGAACCTAACAAAACAAAAAATCAACCAAACCTACTCGTACGCGGTGCTGAAGCAGTAGGAGATTTTGTTGTCTGGCATCTCGTGGATGGGCCAAAAGCGGCCACCGCAATGCGTGAACAGGTAGACGCAGAAGCAATATTTGCGCATAGTCATGGCTTCCCAAGAACTGAGATGGAAGAAGGTACTGGAGTGATACGGCAGTTTGATAGAAGCGGCACTGAAGTCCACCCCGACACAGATATCCCCATCGCAGTTCAACCCCCGTTCAACACAGTACTCCCTCCCAAAGAACAGCAAAAATAGTTCCACACCTGCTCCGCACGGTCCGCCAAACATAAGCACACTAGAACCTCAAGGAGACCGTTTGGTCTCTTTTTTGTTCAGTAAGAGTAAGGTATTGACCTAAATGGTATTCGGTGTTACAATATGTATCGTTAAATTCGTATTTTAAGGAATTATGCCAGCAACACCAAATCAATTATCAATAGTTGAAAGCGTCTTAGGCGTAGACCGTTCAATAGGACCAGAAGGTTTACGAATTGCTTTTGAGGGCTTGATGGGCACAAAAATGACAGATGCCGAGTACGCGTCGAAGTACCAGGAACTTACTACGATTGCTCGTCTCGGAGGCAGCCCGTTCCCTATAACCCAAGAGACTGAAGAAGCTGTAACCGTATTGGATAGTCTTGAGGATGTTTTTTTCAGGGATGAGCAGAGGAACGCCAACAACCTCGTTGATTGGCCAAGCTACCAATCAATGATGGAAGAGCATGGGCGAAAAATTGGCGGCACCGCTTTACTTATCGGCTCTATTTCAACTCTTTCCTCTCGGGCTTTTGAGGTGCTGGCAGCCGAAGTATATGGGGCTGACAGTGCTATTGTGATAGACATAGTTGGCTCAGACGCAAAAAAAGCACAAGGAACTTTTGTGCTTGGAAGCGGCACAGAGTTGCCATTTGCCTCAGAGAGCATAAGCTATGTGCACACCAATAGATTGTTGCACATGCTTGAGGAGCCAGGCAAAATACCAACCACAAAATGGTCCGCCGCATTACAACTATTCAGAGAGATAGGCAGAGTGGTTAAACCTGAAGGCCAAGTCTTTATGCAGGAGACTCTACCTGGTCAAGAACGATTTCGTGAAGCAGATATGCATAGGTTCGCAAAAATTGTTCGGGGAGGCTTACTACAGGGTGGCCTCGATGATGTAGTCACACGACCATCAAGGGACCCTGTCGGCATGGGATACTTATCGGACCGCTCACGTGACTTTAGTACCTACCGAACCCAAGCAATGCATGGGATTATTGATGTATTCGCGCAAAAAAACTAAACAGTTCTAAAATCGGACTGGATGGCCGCCAAGCATAGACATCAAGGAGACCGTTTGTTCTCTTTTTGTATTCACGGAGTGCGTCAACAGGTCAAACCATTGACTTTATATCATTCTTATGCTAATATAGTCTAATGGCAAATATAGTTATTTCAGCTATTGGTCTAGGATTATCATCGACTGGCTTTTCGATTACACCCCCTGAAACACCTCCACCACCCCCAGCCCACGAA
>CALMSM010000195.1 GCA_937872425.1 uncultured Candidatus Saccharibacteria bacterium | reverse complement strand
CATCGCAAGCCTTAGCGACGAAGAGCTTGAGGCGATGATGGACGCCACCCTAGAGGCCGACAAATCAAACCCATGGGTAGCCCCAGATGGATAGAGGCAAGCATTTGTCTCGAGCAGACTACGAGAATCTGAGAGTGATACTCAAGTCTCAGCTACGCCGTCAGGTTTGCTTAGATGAAGCGATAGCAATGGGAGACCACCTACTTGCAGTGTACGAAATACTGCTTGATGACAGGGGTGACAGTGTTACAATAAATACGGACACAACTTAACCCGAATGTATTATCCTGCTCTTAGATGGGGCGGTCTGTACAATCTTTCGGGGTTGTGTCCAACAGGCTGCCCCTTTTAAGTGGTCGGCCAGAAAGGCCAACAATGGTTACTGACAAAACAAAATGCGTAGTGCTGGCTAGGGTGTCGAGCCGTGCACAGGAAGAGGAAGGGTATTCACTGGATGCTCAAGAGAAGCTAGCCCGAGACTACTGCCCCAAAAAAGACCTTGAGATAAAAGAATTGTTCAGAATCACGGAAACAGCATCCAAGTCCAAGGAGCGCCAAGTGTTCGGTGAGATGATGAAGTACATAACCTTAAACCGTATTACGGTCTTAGTCGTGGAGAAGGTTGACAGGCTAACAAGGTCGTTTAGGGACATGGTGATGATTGACGACTGGCTAGAGGGTGATGACATGCGTGAGGTCCATCTAATCAAAGATGGTTTGGTTATGAATAAGCGCTCACGGTCCCAGGATAAGCTGAACTGGGGCGTAAAGGTCCTGTTTGCAAAGAACTACACCGACAACCTTCGTGAAGAGGTATACAAAGGTAGGCAGGAGAAATTAGCCCAAGGGTGGCTACCTGGTCGTCCCCCATATGGTTATATCACTACAGGAGAGAAAGGTAAGAAGGTACATGTGCCTGACGAAACAAAGGCTAGGATGGTTGTGAGGCTTTTTGAGGGCTATCTTTACCCAGGCCGGTCATTGAGCTCTGTTACGGCCTATGCAGCTGAAATAGGCATCAGAACATCAACAGGGAGACCTATGAGCAGGAGTGCCATAGTTGATAACGTGCTTAAGAATCCATTCTATGTAGGGATTAACCGCTGGGAAGGTGTGGACTATCCAGGCAATCAACGGGCTATAGTCAGTGAGGAATTATTCAAAAATGTTCAGGTAAAGATGCGGCGCAAGTCGGCCCCGAAGTATCAAAGACATAACCCGGATTTGCGTTCGGTTGTACGTTGCTCTGACTGCCAAGGCACAATCGTATGGGAACAGAAAAAGGGGACCTGGTACGGTCACTGTAATCGTTACAAAGGCTGTCCCAAGAAAGAATACGCCAAGCAGGAAGACGTCGAGAAACAACTGTTTGTTCACTTTGCTGAGCTACTATGCCCAAGCCCGGAGATTGCAGAGTGGATAGTAAGGTCATTGCGAGCAAAACACCAAGAAGACATGCAAGACTATGCTGCCTCTAAGGAGCTATTACAGCAGCAACACGACCGGAAGAAGCGACAACTCGACCTTCTCTATGAAGACCGACTGAGCGAGCGGATAACACCCGAGAGGTATGATGAGTTGAGTAACAAGATTATGCAGGAGCAAAAAGAGCTCGAGTCCAATATATCCAAGGCGCACGAAACAGGCAGGCAACAGCTTCTTACTGGGGCTGAAGTATTGGAGAAGTCCCAAAAAGCTGCGCTTGTGTATGCTGCGAAGTCCCCAGAGGAGAAGCGTAGATTACTAGGTGAGTTATTTACCAGCATGTCATTGGATGGCCCTATGCTGACGGTAGTCTATAACCCCTACTCTCTGGCAATTTCGAAACGAGTCAAAAAGCACCGCAAAGTGGTTGAGAACTTTAGAACCAATAAAAACACCCCCGATAACGGAGGTGAGTTCGAGCTTACTGAAGCTCTACATACGGTTTGGCGGGCCCGACCGGATTCGAACCGGCGATCTTCTCCGTGACAGGGAGACGTGATAGGCCAGCTTCACTACGAGCCCATGGCACTATGACCGGACAATGGTAACAAATTATAGGAGTTTATGCAAACGATGCTATCTGTTAAAATGATTCGGATTGCCGATGTAGCTCAGTTGGTAGAGCAACGCACTCGTAACGCGTAGGTCAGCGGTTCGAATCCGCTCATCGGCTCCATCCAGAACTAGTAACAGGCGGGTGTCGTATAACGGCCATTATGTAGCCTTCCCAAGGCTGAGACGAGGGTTCGACTCCCTCCACCCGCACCACTATTAACTAATGCAAAATCGCGCTACACTAGATATACAAATGGCAACACCTAAACGCTACACTCATGACCGAACCGTACTATTGCTGCTTTCGGTCAACATATTCCTGACATTATTGATTGCTATATTAGTTATTCTGGCCCTTACAGGCAGCTCTGACAGGGTGCTGACCCTGGAGCACCGCCCCAGCCTAGGGTTGAGCGCCAACAAGGTGGGGTCATCGCTTGATATGGCTGGCCTAGTTGTATTCCCACTTCTGGTGATGGGCTTCAATACAGTACTAAGCTTCAAAGTCTATCCGGTGCGCCGTAACTTTGGTGTAGTCATATTGGCGATGGCGACGCTGCTCATCACATTATCAGGTATAGTGAGCTACTTTTTATTACAGCCATGAAAGATATTGAAATCCCGTATGAAGCAGACAGGGGTAAGCGGTACAGGTTTTTTGAAATGCTACCGGGATTGCTTACGTGGAGTGTTTTGGCGTTGCCTTTTGTACTGAGTCAGGTCAGCCCACGGGCGTGTGTGTTTTTCATCGTTGCGTATCTCATGCTGTGGTTCGTGAAAGCTCTTGGGCTTAATATCAGGGCAATTCAGGGCTACCGGATGCTTACCCAACACCAGAAGTTGCCGTGGCAGCAAATGCTTGAAGACCTTAAGCAAGGAAAGGTTCAAAAAGGCATGAGCTTACCTGCCTGGCATTCTGCTACAGTCGAACGCTTGAAGCTTGAGCCTGCTGCGGTTGCTGTTGATGATATACGCCACGCAATTATTATTGCGGCGTATAACGAGAGCAGGGAAATAATTGAGCCAACAATTCAGTCGGTTATTGATTCGGACTATGACATGGACAAAGTTATCCTTGTGTTGGCATACGAAGGCCGCGATGGTGCTCAATCCAAGGCCGCTTGTACGGCGCTTGCCAAGAAGTATGGCGATCAGTTTATGCATACAATGGCTGTAGAGCATCCGTTTAACCCCAAGGAGGTTCGCGGGAAGGGTGGTAATATCACCTATGCTGCCCGAAAGATGGAAAAATATATCATCAAACAAGGTATAAACCCACTAAATGTGGCGGTTACGACGCTTGACTCGGACAATAGACCTCATAAACAGTATTTAGCGGCCCTAAGTTATATGTATGCAGCAACAGCCAACCCGCTGTATGTGTCCTATCAGCCGATACCTATCTATAGTAATAATATCTGGGATGCACCTGCGCCAATGCGTGTAATCGCAACAGGTAACTCGTTTTGGAATGTGGTGTTGAGTATGCGACACCATATGATTCGTAACTTCTCGTCACATGCCCAGAGCCTAGCGGCACTTATTGAAACAGACTACTGGAGCGTGCGTACAATCGTGGAGGACGGTCATCAGTTCTGGCGGTCGTATTTTGCGTTTGAAGGTAAACACGAGGTGTACCCATTGTATGTCCCGATTTATCAGGATGCGGTGCTGTCTGACACATTGCGCAAGACACTCAAGGCGCAATTTGTGCAGTTACGACGTTGGGCATGGGGGGCGTCTGATGTGGCGTATGTAGCGGAGAAGGGGTTCTTTACCGAAAATAAGGTGCCACGCTTTGATATGATTGCGAAGTTTGGTAGATTGCTCGAAGGTCATGTGACGTGGGCTGCGGCACCGCTTATACTAGCATTCTCGGCGTTTATCCCGGCGTTGTTCAACCCCAAAGATTTTGCCGCTAATCAACTACCGCTCATAGCTAGCCGTATTCAGACATTAGCACTTGTTGGTATTGTTGTAACACTATTCTTGAGCGTCAAAATGCTGCCGCCAAAGCCAGAGCGTTACAAGCGCCGACGAACTGTGTGGATGATGTTGCAATGGGTGATGCTCCCAGTCACAACTATCGGCTACAACTCGTTCTCTGCGCTGTATTCTCAGACGAGGCTCATGTTTGGCCGATATATGGATGAGTTCGATGTGACGGATAAAGCCGTTGTCACCGACGAGAACAAAAAGATACTATAGACACTTCCTGATATTCATTGTAGAGTATCTGCATTATGGCAAGGAGTCCGCAGAACGCTGCAAGAGCAGGCCGATCAGCTGAGGTCGAGCAAACAAGCACGGCATTTAATCCGTGGCGCGATTTCTGTGTGCAGCTACCTTCATCAATAGATACCGTGCATGCCGTGAGGCAACACGCTATCGAGAACCATAAGCCAGGTCGCGCTAACCCAAGTCACAGAGGCTATTACGTTGCGACATTATTAGCCGCGTTCAGCCATGACGAAGACGAAGCGTCGCTTATGACACTTACAGCGATAAACACTAAGCCCAGGGGCCACTCAGATGGTGTGTGTTCGGAGCTACGTACAACCGCGAAAGTGGAAAAGCTTAACGAGCGTGTGGGCGAGGCCCCCTATGAGATACTCGGTCTTGTTGTTATGGGGGACCCTCAGCCAGATCAGGCAACAGGGTTTGAAGCGGGTACATTATGGGTATGTAGCGAACGGTGTTGGCCAAATATTATTGAGCCCGGAAGATTGGCCCGAGACGCGCTGATTGTTACAGTGCGACCGGACAAACGTAAGGCCCAAGTACAGACTGCAGGAGAATTGGATGAGTTCTATACTGCGTTGCTGGGAGGCGAACAGCCCCGAGAGCCGGATTTAGTGGACCACCGACCTAGTGATTGGGAGGCCGCTACCGGTATTTTTGATAACCTTATACCGCGTGATTTAGACCCTTTTGAGAGTCTGGAAGCCCGTGCATTATGTGTGGAGGCCGTGAGAACTGCAATCCAGCAGCGTCCAATGCTTCATGCTGTATAAATATCCTATGCGTGATACGCGGTGTAGTGGGTGGCTGCAGCATGGTCAAATGCGCCTAGAACCTGCCTGACTGTATCTGTAATCTGTGCGGCTGCGACGGACCCTTGTGCGGATTGGGGCAAAAGTCTGCTGATAATGGTGCCTGTAAGTGCCGTAGCATCCGCATAGGCGGTTTTACGGTGACGGACCGCTTCGTATACATCTAGGAATAGTTTGTCTCTCTGGAAGGCTGAGAATGCCTTGGAGGCATTGGTGACTACGAGGCTTTTACTAAGGTCAGCCTCTTCTATGCTGGTAAATACGGCCCCACAGCCTAGACACTGTCGTCGTCGCCAAATAGTATTCGTTCGTTTTTGTGCGCGGCTATTAGCTACACGCGTTCCAGAGCTGCAATATAGACAAACCATGTCAACATATTGTCATAGCGGTGATAAAAATGCTAGTGGAAAACCCGTTGAAATATGTGGGAAACAAAAACTCCAGATTGTTGCCAATCTGGAGTTGATATCACTCGCCTGGCGTGTAGCCGTTAGACTACAAGGCTTGGACGAGCGCGTCGTATACGACTGCTTGAGGGCTTAAAAGGCTTGAGTTCTTCATAGAATAGCTCAAAACTTTCCAAGGTCCCTTTGTTAACGGTACTCAAACTATGAGCGCCTCCCATTTAACTTGAAAGATTATAGTGTGTAGTAGTGTCTGTGTCAATACTATGTCGTAACATAAGCATGATGCCATGGTACAATCTACCCATATGCCAACAGATATGCCGCAAACATTTTTGGTCGGGGGAATCCGCAACGGCGCGCGATCAGGCACGCTTCATACGCGTGCGGGTGACGTACGTACACCAACGTTTATGCCTGATGGCACGCGAGGTGCGGTCAAAAGTCTAACACCCGAAATGGTCCGCTCAACAGGAGTACAAATAGTATTGGCAAATACGTATCATCTACACATGCAACCAGGGGAGGACGTTATTGCACGCTTGGGAGGTATTCATGCATTTAGTGGTCAAGCCCTGCCGATGCTGACTGATTCCGGAGGGTTTCAGGTGTTTTCGTTGGCGCACATTAACACCATTACTGAAGAAGGCGTGACGTTTAAAGACCCTCGGTCTGGTGATATGGTGTTTTTGTCTCCAGAAATATCGATACAGATACAGTTCAAGCTGGGTGCAGATATGATTGTGGCGTTTGATGATGTGGTGTCGCTAGAGCAGGCAGCTCGTGGCCGTACACTTGAAGCATTTGAACGCACGCACCGCTGGCTTGAACGGAGCATTGCTGAGTACAACCGACTATCACGTGACATGAAGCCGGCTGAAAAACCGTTGCTGTTTGGTGTTGTTCAGGGTGGGCTTGATAAGGAACTTCGGAAAAAAAGCTTGGAAATCGTCCAGAGCCTACCGGTCGGCGGAATCGCGATTGGCGGGTTGTCTGTCGGTGAAACTAGAGAAGAAATGCATGGCATGTTGGAGTTTTTAACAGAGCATTATGATGATTCGGCGCGACCACGATTTTTGCTTGGCGTTGGTGATCCTAGAGACCTGCGCAAGGCGATTGAATGCGGCATAGATATGCTGGACTGTGTGCTGCCAACGCGTAATGCACGCCATGGGAGCGTATGGACGGAAGGCGACCAACGGGTGAATCTTAAATCCGAGGCCCATGCCACAGACGTGTCAGTTATCGACCAGACTTGTGACTGCTATACATGCACCGAGGGGTTTTCTCGCGGGTTCTTGCGGCACCAGTTTAAAGTTGGAGAGCCACTGGCGGGCACACTTGCTTCGATTCATAACATTCGTTATTTGGAACGTATTTGCGAATCGTATCGCTTTAGTTAGAGCGCTCCATCATGATTCGAAGCTCTTCCCATCGCTGTTCTAGTTGTTTGAGCGTGTCTTTGCCTAAGTTTAGGTTGTGGAGTGCTTCTTTCGGCTCTGACTTATCGATGTAGCGCTTGGACTCATCATAGAGTTGTTTTAGCCTGTCGGCTTCTCGGCGGATATCGTTAAGTAGTTTTTGTGCATCACGCATAAGTGCCTCCTTTAGTGCTGTATGTATAACTGTAGCGCAATATAAAAACCCCAGCAAGTTGCTGAGGTGTCTGTATGGTGGGCGGTATAGGATTCGAACCTATCACCTCAACAACGTCAATGTTGCGCTCTAGCCAAATGAGCTAACCGCCCGCTAACAGATACAAGCATAGCCAAAATCTCCCAAAAAGTAAAGCGACACCATATATGGTATAAGCATAAGCTTTCCACAGTACTGGTGTATTAGTGACATCATAAAAATGCTAGCATCATCCGGCTAGTATGCTATGCTCTATGTACTATGTTGGTTGTGGAAACCAAGATACGTTCGGAAGGCGAGGTTTTGCCAAGGTGTTTTGAAGCCCAGGTGGGCAGGCTCAAGTGTCATTGCGAGATCACTTGAGCCTTTTTCTTTTCCTAGGAACAGAGTGGTATACTTATGTGTAGGCTATGAAATGGACTCACCACCCATGGAGCCACGTCGGCAGGCCAGAGCGTACGATAACGCGCAGGCAAGAGTGAAAGATTTCGGTGGAACAGCCTGACGACGTCGGGCCCGGAACGCGCTAACAGATGAGAATGTCTCAGCTGCAGCGTGTTTTTTGTATTTATAAGGCCAGAAAGGAACACACATGGCAGATCAGAATGACCAAAAAGACCAACTTCATGCGATGCGACACAGCCTCGCGCATATTATGGCGACTGCCATCACAACACTCTGGCCTGAAGCCAAGCTGGGCGTAGGACCAGTGGTAGAGAACGGATTCTACTATGATGTTGATGTCCCCGGCGTCACGATATCGACCGATGATTTCAAGAAGATTGAGAAAGCGATGTACGGAGTAATCAACCAAAACCAGCCGTTTGAGCGATCCGAGAAATCGATTGCTGATGCGCTCACCTGGGCTAAGGCAGCAAACCAGCCATATAAAGAAGAGTTATTGAATGACCTGAAGCGTGCGGGCACTACCGTAGTGAAGGACCTGGATGTAGATGAGCTTGGTACGATAACCGAAGGCGATGCTGCTGTTGAGAGTGTGTCGTTCTATACCAATGGGGTATTTAGTGACTTGTGTCG
>CALMSM010000194.1 GCA_937872425.1 uncultured Candidatus Saccharibacteria bacterium | reverse complement strand
ATACTGACGGACCATGACGGGTTTCGCCAATATGTCGGCGTTGAGAAAGACG
Source organism: uncultured Candidatus Saccharibacteria bacterium (assembly GCA_937872425.1). Classification (GTDB taxonomy): domain Bacteria; phylum Patescibacteriota; class Saccharimonadia; order Saccharimonadales; family CALMSM01; genus CALMSM01. The sequence continues at coordinate 2,416 of CALMSM010000194.1, read as the reverse complement.
TAACCTCGGCGGATGAAAAATTAGACAAAGCAGCGAAAGCTCTAAAGATTGGGCTAAAGGGAGAAGTGGCCACCGATGACATTGTCAAATATGTCGACAGTCTAAGCCCAGATGATTTTGAGCAGAGCAATGACGATGATGATTTTATATTCATCATGATTATATTCTGGATGGTAATCATTGCTGGCAGTTCCAGTTCCTCGAGTAGCGGTCGTCGCTAAGTCTAATCGCTGACGTCTAGAGCCAGATGAGCCTCGAGTTGTTGCGAGCTTGATATTCGGCTCCCAACTTCATGCACCGTAACACCCATCCCGGCTATGACTGACCGCGAAATAACCGAGCGGAGATCATTGTGGCTTAATACGAACATGCCATCGTCTGTCTCGGGGAGCTCACTGCCCAGGCCTGCTTCAACGAGATCAACTTGTGTGCGCAGTGCCTGACGGAGCGGCGCTGCAAGGTGAGCGTCAATTTTAAGCGCATCTGTGGTGCTGATTGCATTGTCAGGTTCCGTAATCGTAGGAAGAGCTTTTACGTCGTCTTCCGGTCTCAGCGCTTCTCTTGTTGGCATGGTGTCTCCTCTCTACCTTTAGGTTAGCAGAATACCGTTGCAAAACTGTGATATATGTCATATAATCGCTGAGTTATAAAACACAGAAAGTAAGGATATTCGTATGCCACACCAGGAAGGACAGCCACCCATGGAACCAGTCAATGACGAAGCTATTCAGGAACGTCAATATAGTGCAACTTTAGTCGCCTCTGAGGGGCTTGGCTTTGGTACAGGAACTATCGGTGTAGAGGATCGCTTAGCTGACGAGATAGATGGTTTGACCCCTGATGTTTTGGATGCTATCGATGCAGTTATAACTGGTGACGACTCAATCCTAATCGATATCGATAGTGATGATGACGGTGTTATGCTTGACGATGATGGCTGTGGCGATGGTCGTGAAGTAGGCCGTGTGTTCCAGGGCTCACTCTTGAAGCTGAAGTCTTTGGTGCGAGCGAAAGTCTTTGGTGGCGCACCGGTGATGGCTACTGCAGCTATGATTGGTCTGGGCCAAGCAAAAGAAGGCCTTAATGGTCTATTTGGACGTGCAGTTAACACGCTTAAAGAGAAGCGCATCGGTTTTGGCGGCCATAGTGACACGCATGCTCATGGTGAGATGTGTGGCTGTGGCGCAATCGACAAGGCGCCGGCAATCGTAGCCAAGGTGCTTGAAGAAAAGGATGCAGTTCGCTCGACTGTTGCCTTACTTGGTCTCGATACAGCAGTGCTTGATGGCGAAGATGGAATCTTTGCTAACTACCAAGCGTACTTTGACAACGAAGTTGTTGGCAAAGAAGACCAATACTCTGGAAAAAACGCGCTTCAAAACCTCTTAGATAACGGTAAAATCGTCAAAGAGCTCGACGGTACACATAATGAAGTGCGCATCGTCCTAAACATGGTTGAAGGCAAGACTGTTGACCAGGAGCGAATTCGCCAGGTTTCAGGCGGGCTTGCACAGGTATTCGCTGTTGATGTTCCTCGCCTCAAGCGAATCGCTGATGGCATGTATGATGACCCGGCTGACCAGAGTAAGGCGCTTGTTAGTATGGTTGTCCATACACTCGGCGTTGCTGGAACGCTCACAAAAGGCGACCTGCCGGTTTACGTTATTAGCGAAGCCAACGCATCGGTCCCTACTGACACTGATCAGCTTGTCGACGCCTAGATTCATAAGCGGCTTGATTTTTGCTTAAACGGGTCTATTATGAGGATACTAAACTAACGGAGGGTACTCTATGATAGGCAAACAAAAAGCGGCTATGCTGGTAGCTGAGTTCATGGGCACATTCGTGCTCGCAAGCGCCGTGTTGGCGGCGATTGGTGCTGGCGCAGGACTCGTTGAGACGGCAACTGCAGCTGGATTTACACTTGCACTTATGGTGTTGGTTATTGGGGCTACTTCAGGCGCTCATATCAACCCAGCGGTGACACTTGGGCTTTGGTCCGTGCGCAAAGTCGAAACTATGCAAGCTGTCGCCTACTGGGTGGCACAACTACTTGGTGGTGTTGCAGCGTGGAAACTACACAATTACCTGCTTGATACGACGCTACCATCGTTGGCGACCAAAGGCTATGATCCAAAGGTTCTGATTGCAGAGGCGCTCGGCGCGCTCGTATTTACCTTTGGTATTGCGGCGGCTGTGTACAAGGGCTTTGAGGGCGGCCGTTTGGCGACTGCTGTCGGTGGTTCGCTCTTCTTGGGTGTGCTCGTCGCGGCTGGGCTTGGCAGTAATGGTGTACTGAACCCTGCTGTTGCGGTTGGTATCCAATCATGGAGCTGGACCTACGCAGTTGCGCCGCTTATTGGTGCAGTCATCGGTATGAACCTCTACGTGGGGCTGTTTGATGACGCAAAAAAGT
>CALMSM010000193.1 GCA_937872425.1 uncultured Candidatus Saccharibacteria bacterium | reverse complement strand
TCAAAGGTTCCAGACAAGATGAGCCAGCCCCGCTTCTGCGCTACCCTTCCCCGCATTTTCAACATTACGTCAAGTGTCTGTTGGGCCGCTTCTGCCATGATTCCCCCGTCCAGGGCTTCGCTTGCCAGCTTCATCACGTTGCCCATTGCCCCACCCGTCTGCCCGCTTGATTTGGTCTGAAACTCCCCTATCCCGTTGACGTTCATCCACCAGGGGGATGACTTTGACCTCGGCGTGCTGGTGTCAATCTTCCTGCCAAGCGCCTTGAAAGCGTCGTGAATGTACTCAAACTCCTTGCGGGGTTGCTCGTAGTCCGGGCCGACAATCCAGTAGACGCACTTCGTCTGTTGGTACAGGGCTGCGTTCGCTGCGCACCGTGCAACGGCGTCCATTGCGGTCGCAAAACTTTTCCCGCCTCGTTCACCTCCCGCCAAGAGCCGCACCTGTGCTACAGACGCGTGGAATGCTTCTTGCTCAGCATGGGGGGTATACCGCAAGACCCGGAACAGTTCACGCCTGAAATCGTGGTAAGCCTTCCAACTCACGGCTTAGTCTACCATAACTGTGTCTGTTCGTGCTGCTCAGCTTCCTCAACAGGGAATAGCCGGGGTTGCGCCTGTGCTTCCGCTATGCGCCGTTGGGCAATCTTGAAGTAGGCTTCGTCAATCTCTATCCCGATGAAGCGTCTGCCCGTCCGCACGCAGGCGACCCCGGTTGTACCGCTGCCCATGAACGGGTCAAGGACGAGATCGCCCTTCTCCGTTGAGCATTCTATGAGCCATTGCACCATGCGCAAGTCTTTTGGTGTTGGATGTTCGATGCCAGCATTAGCCATTGCCGTAACCATGCCGTGCGTGTAGTACGTGTCAACCGGAAAGTTAGCACGTCCATAAACGACAATCGGAGACCAATGATTGAATCCACCAAAGGTATTGCGCGATTGCGCCGCCGTCCTATACCAACATGAAACCCAGTCTGGTCTAGGATAGTCCCATAGTGTTGTCGGAGCCGTTGTAAAAACTACCACGTTAGCCATTTGTTTCGCTAGACCTATCCAGTTCGGAATGAAGGTGTCCCACGACTTGCCTTGAAAATCTACTCCATACGGCGGGTCTGTGACAACAGCATCCACCCTGCCGACGCTTGGCAGGATGTCCAGGCAGTCGCCCAAGAATAGCTGTACGTCGTCGCTCATTCTGGCAACCATCCCGGTCTTTGCCCGAACCACGCACAGTAGCCGACCTCAAACGCATTGCCCCGGTCGATAGGCTGAACGTTCGGATAGCCCGCCTCGCGCAACCTGTCTTCGAGCAGGGGCCAGTCGAATGCGGTGCGATGAGCGAAACCGTCCTTGCCCTTCCGTACTTCCCTGTCCCACCCGTACAGCATGTCAAGCAGGGTAACGGGCGAGCCGTTCTTCGCTTCGTACAGGGTGGCCCCCAGGCTGATGCTGTGCTCTATGGCGTACTGGAATGCGCCCATCACGTCAGGAACCCACACTTCGAGCCAGGCATCTTGAGCAAGCAAACGCCCGAACTGCTTGAGCACGTTCACCGTTTGCCAGGGGGATAGGTGCTCCAGAATGTGAGACGCGTACACGGCATCGAAGTGCAGGCCCCACAGTTCAGTTTCAATATTCGACACGAAACCCCGATAAGTGGGTTCCGCCTCGGCATCCATATCGAAAGTCTCAATCTTCCAGCCGTCAAAGCGGGCGATACCGCTCAGGGACACATTGCTGCTGCCAACGTCAAGTACGCGTTTCATGGTCTTCGCTCCATCAGGCCAGCCAGAACGGACCGCACCCGCTTGTGCTCCAAGCCCGTCACTTCGTCCACGCCATCGACATAGGAGTACATCCGGCTGCAAATGCTGATTGCCGCCCACTCATCGTCGGTCAGAATCACAGTTCCAACGGGGGGAGCCGCAAGGCCCTTGCTTCCGTACAGCGGGGAATGCCCCAGGTCGTACCGTTGCTCAAACTCAGTCCACACGGTATCGGTTTCAACAAAGCGTGCCCAGGCGGTCATTGCCCACCTTCCCTTAGCGTGATGAACTCAATCACCGGCAACAAACAGCCATCCGGGTCGCGCTCCAACATCTGCGGGGTG
>CALMSM010000192.1 GCA_937872425.1 uncultured Candidatus Saccharibacteria bacterium | reverse complement strand
GTAATTTCTGCACCGCGGTGATTTTCTAGCAAGGGTTTTAGGAACTCGTCAACCGCAGCAGGAGTCCCGCCATCATTGTGGTGCTCGACCATGCTCTCTACGCTATCATAACCAAACTGTTCAGCAAATTCGCCTGCGGCAGCGAGGTCAGCGTCAGACCAACTGTCTTCAATCCCCTCTGCTTGCAGCATTTTCTCTGGGGCAGCGTCAGCTGTTTTAACCACTTCCTGACCTACATCAATACCCTTTGCCTTAAACACATCAATAATTGGCTTAGCTGCAAGGAGCGTGCGTTGCAGCGCAAGGTTTGTATTTGCCTCTGATGGTGACTGGAGGCCACCACCTGGTTGTTCGTCCTCTGCGGATGATTCGCCAGTTACATGAATGTCATACACTCGTGCCCAGTCATCTTCGCCCAATAGTTTATCAAGTTCAGCAGTGGCTTGCTTTTCACTTGATTGGCCATCACTGTCTGTTGTCTGAAAATCAGCTCTGTATTCATTATCGACGCCAGGTTTGAGTGTCAAAACTGTGTCCGCAGGAGCTGGCATATCTGCCGGCACTTCGTCGACTACTTGCTCGTGGGTTACTACGGGTACCATTTCTGTACGCGTTTGATGCCCGACGCCGGGCATGTTATTACCTGCCAGTGACACCACGGCCATACCTACTGCTGCTGCTTTCTCTGCCATCGAGTGTTGGTTGGGGTTATTGAGGTTTTCTGACATTTTTTGCATCCTAATTGTTTGTTTTTGGTTATCGTTAATACATTAGCATTTTAGAGATAAAATGTCAATATTATGTTTAAGGATGTCTGCTAGCCTTTGAGTAGACTCGGGAGCTGTGTACCAAACTTGGCCTCGGGGACGGAGCCAATGTTGTCAGTTTCTGACAGATGAGGGTATTGTGCACGGTAAGCTACCATCACATCGCCAAATGCCGCGTTGTCCCAGGCTAGGCCAAGTCTTTCTGCGGCAGCTTGGAGCAGCTGCTCGCTTGCTCCTTCTATTTCCATATACGGGTTGAGCCACGGCCACTCGTCCAACACTACTTCGACTTCATCGAGCTTCCAGGTTTCGCGTCGCGTTTCCTGAAATGATGTGTGCTTGAGCCCAGCTTGAGCCAACAGTTCTATTGCAGCGTCAAAGCTGCTCACCTGCAGCTCGATTTCTTTGGCGCCATCCACGCTCATAGAATCAAACTGCTTATACGTCAGGGTAACCTTGTTCCCTTCGTCCCGAACCCGCAGGTAGCCCTTATTGGCCTCCATCTCTGGGGTATTAATCGTGACGCGCCGCATCATGCGCATAGGCTGCTCACATACAGCACCGGCCACCCGTAGCCGAGCACGAATATCATCAATATCTATATCCAAAAACTTAACCTCAATCTCCGTCTGCATGCCCTGATTGTACCATTCTCAAGAAAATGATTGTCACTTGCGATTAATCAGCGTAACTTCAATAAGGTTCACTAGCGATAAATATATCGGGAATATGATAGCCGAGTAGTCCAGGCTCCCCCCAGCGATAATGCTCAGTAGTGGCGCGATAGATCCACCCCAGAAGAACAACGATGTCTCACTTGATGGCTCGCGCCAAGTTTTACTCACTGTAGGCCAAAATGAAATCATATCGGCCAACACAGTAAGATGAAGAGCCAGTAGTGCATTCTTGGTCGTGAGCCATACAACCACGTCAATGATAAGCAACATATAGCAAATCAGGTCGCTTTTTGACAGCCCACCCACGCCATACTTAACTGCCAGGCCGAGCAGGAGCAAGGACGAGATAAATTCTCCAATAGTAACGGCTAGAACATAGCCACCACCAAGAGAATGCTGTTGTGCTAACGCTAGTAACAACATGGCAAAAAACATAAACCGAGCCGCCCGTGCTGGCTTGGCCCTACCCTGCACAATATCTCTCATGTATGGGATAGTAACTGCAATGACAATGATGAATGACAAGATAGCCAACAATTGATTCATATTGTCTCTAGACGGTGCCGGATGGCTTATACTGAACCCAGCCCGTTCCTTGGCCATTCACCTCAAATATATTATGCGAATAGGCCCCATGGGCCCCTTGTATTGCCTTACTAATTCGCGATGCCCTTTGTTCCAACGCTTCTTGCATCGCATTGCCAAGCAAATAACTACCAGATTCATCTTTGGGCCAATTGTCTGAACCCTCAGATATCTCAAGTTCAAAATCCGCGTCAGATACTGATAGCCCTGTTTCAAGTCTAGGCACTACCAATGTGATATCCCCAGGTTTTAGTACGATACCACTGCCAGTACGTCTATCGGGTAACTCTTCAGGATAATGCACCCTAAAGACACTAGTCTGCACAAATTCACACAATCTTTGCTTCTTTTCAAAGCTCATATCGGGATTAAATAGTCGTAGTTCTACCTGTGCCATCGTATTAACTCCTTAACTGTGCCAATTATATGGCAACTTGCTTGAGTTGTAAAAAAGTTGTCTGGATATTCAGACATATTTGTGCCATACTTCTGGTATGACTGTTGATAACCCGTTACGCGACAAAGTTGTCCGATATCTCAAACAACTCGGTCTAGAGCACGAACAAGCTCTGGTTTATCTGTTTTTGCTTCAAAATGGTCCTAATACTGTCCTTGCCATCAGTAGAGGCCTCAA
>CALMSM010000191.1 GCA_937872425.1 uncultured Candidatus Saccharibacteria bacterium | reverse complement strand
TCTAAGCGAGTATAATCTACAAAAAGTAACGGATTACCACAAACCTGTGGTTAACTTTTTGGGCTATGGCGGTGGTTACGGGGGGCTGTAGGAATACTTAACTCTTGACTTGTTAAGTTTCACGCGTGTATGCTGAGTCTATGACAAAAAACACACCAACCTACGCAATCAAAGCGACCAAAGTCAGCAAGCACTTCGGCAAAGTTAAAGCCTTAGATAACGTTAGTCTGAAAGCTGAGCGCGGCAAAGTGACTGGGCTATTGGGCCCGAACGGAGCAGGCAAGAGTACGCTCATACGAGTTATGGCGACGTTACTGGAGGCATCATCAGGAACGGTTCATATTAATAACATCGATATCGCGAAACACCCAGATAGAGCTCGTACCCAGATTGGGTTGGCAGGACAATTTGCCGCTGTCGATGATTTCCTGACGGGCCGCGAAACTCTTGAAATGGTAGCGCGGCTGTACCATTTACCTAAAAAAGAAGCAAAGCAGAGGGCGACAAAACTGCTTGAGCAGCTTGACCTTGTGGACGCGGCTGATAGACAAATCAAAACCTATTCTGGCGGTATGCGCCGACGTATTGATCTTGGGGCAAGCTTGGTAGCCACACCGGATGTACTATTTTTGGATGAGCCCACGACTGGACTTGATCCACGTACCCGCCTGCAATTATGGGACATAATAAGAGACCTTGTCGCCAAGGGTGTCACTATACTTTTAACCACACAATACCTAGAGGAGGCCGACGCACTTGCTGACTATATGTATGTGATAGACCATGGCACGATGATTGCCGAAGGCACCGCTGAGCAGCTCAAAAGTAGTCTCGGTCAAGATGTGATTGAGTTCAAGGTTGCCAATGCTCAAATTGCCAAGGCGCAGAAAGTCGTCGCCACACACATTGGCCGAGAGGTCGAAGTTGATGAAGCGACCAGGCGTCTACGTCTTCGTACCAAAAACGGCAGCGATGACCTGCTTGAAGTAGCCGGTGCACTAAAGGGTGCAAAAATTAAGCCCGAAGAACTCAGTCTACATCGACCAAGTCTAGATGATGTGTTCCTGGAAATTACCGGTAAACGAACAGAAGAGGAGGCGTAATCATGTACGGAGCAAGTGACACATTCCAAATCATGAAGCGCAATGTCAAGCGCAACTTCCGCATCCCGCAACTCCTCGTGTTTAGTAGCATCCAACCGATTATCTTCCTGCTGCTATTCAACTTTGTGTTCGGTGGTGCTGTGCAAGGAACAGGCGCAACCAAATACATCAATTTCTTGTTGCCTGGCATACTGGCACAAACCTCACTATTTGGTGCAATCCAGACTGGCGTGGGCCTGGCTGAAGATCTTGGCAAGGGTGTAATCGACCGATTCCGTAGTTTGCCAATGTCACGATACGCCGTACTGGCTGGCCGTACGCTGGCTGATGCTGTACGCAACTTGTTTGTGATTACGCTTATGTCATTTGTTGGTATGTTGCTCGGATTTCGTTACCAGCACGGACTAGGCAACTTTGTCTTTGCCATCGGTCTTGTCCTGCTTTTTGCCTACTCAATGAGCTGGGTCAGTGCTAACCTTGGTTTGCTCCTCAAAGACTCTGAGACGGTACAGGTCGCAGGATTTTTATGGGTCTTCCCACTCGTCTTTGCGAGCTCCGTATTTGTGCCCGTACAAACCATGCCGAGTTGGCTCCAGGTTTTTGCTCGTAATCAACCTGTCACGCAGGTGGTCAACGCCGTTCGTCACCTCACACAAGGTGGAGTGGTTAATGGCGGTAGTTATGTCTGGCACACCATTGTTTGGGCTCTTGGAATCATTCTGGTGTTTGCACCACTAGCCGTCTGGAAGTACAAAAGAACCGTCTAGACAGTGGTCAGCGCCGGGTATATTTGCTACACTCTAGCTACTAACCATGAGCGTATCCAAGAAACCTGATTCAACCGCACCAGAGATTAACCAAGAACTCTTAGATTCAGATATGGCACCAGAAATGTTGGAGATTCAGAAAGTTTTAGCTAATGTTGATGCTGACGAGCAAAAAGAAACTCCAGCCGAGTTAGAAACGACCGAAGACTTACCGGCGGTAGTAACGACCAACGTCGGGCAAGAAAGCCCGGTTGATTCCCTAGAGACCGACGAAGCCGTTGCCGAAATCGTAGCCGCAGAAGGCGATGAAATCCTAGAGATAGAGGATGCGGTACGGGACGCTGAATCTGAGACCGAAAAGCCAAAAGGTATCAAGCAAAAACTTGCAGCCCTTTGGGCCAAGCCAGTGGTTCGATGGGGCACAGTAACAGTTGTAGTTATCGGTCTCCTGTCCGTGGTGATAGTGCCAACAGAGCGGTATTTTGTACTCAACATCGCCGGGGTACGCTCTTCAAGTTCCGTGACAGTCTACGACGCTAGTACTCAACAACCCCTCAAAAACACTACTGTGCGCATTGGTTCTGCGCAGGGGTTGACGGACGCCGAAGGTAAAGTCCGGCTGCAGAAAGTAAAGCTGGGCAAGCAGAAGTTTGTGATAGAAAAACGTGCCTTCGCTACAGCCACCAAAACTATCGTGGTGGGCTGGGGCAGCAACCCGCTCGGTAACATTGATTTGACGCCAACTGGCACGCAGTATGACTTTGTGGCCACAGACTTTGTGTCTGGTAAGCCACTCGGCAAAGTGGAGTTTAGTAGCGGTGAGGCAAGCGCGCTAGCTGATGATACGGGGCATGCAAAGCTAACTGTTGACAAGCCTGGAGACCAAGATCTACAAGTAGATGTAAAACTTGACGGATTCCGCGCCGATACGCTAACGATAAAAACAGACAGCAAAGATGTTCAACAGGTAAAACTTGCTCCGGCCCGAAAACAGCTGTTCATTAGCAAGCGCGCTGGCAAATATGATTTATACAGCATTTATGCCGATGGCCAGCAGGAGAAGCTGGTGCTGGCGGGCAGTGGTAGCGAACGGGTAGCCGATCTCGTATTAGTACCACACCCTAGCGATGCGCCCGTGGCTTATGTTTCGACGCGCGGAAATCAGACAAATAGTGACGGTTACTTGCTGAGCAATCTAATTCTTGTCGATAGCGATAGCAGCGAGACAGCCAACGTCATTGCATCTGAGAGTATTAGTATAATTGGGTGGTCGGGCACGCGATTGATATATGTTGCGGTGACGGCTGGACAAAGCGCACGGAGCCCAGACCGCTACCGTGTCATGAGCTATGACTATAAAACGGGTGACAACAAACAACTGGCAAATGCCAATTATTTTAATGATGTCACATTGTTTGGTGGTCAAGTATATTACGCCCCAAACGGTGGGCTAGAATCTTCACCAGCCAAGCTTTACCGTACTAATGTGGACGGGACCAACGACCAGGCGGTCTTTGACCAAGAAGTATGGGCAATCATTCGTGTTGGATACGAAGAGCTGGCACTCTCGGTTCAACAACAGTGGTTTAGTTATGTCCGTGGCTCTAGTCAGGCAACAAAACGGAATGCCGCACCAGCTGACCAGCAAAGCAGAATCTACGTAGACAGTCCTGACGGCAAACACAGTGCGTGGGTAGACGTCCGTGATGGCAAAGGCGTACTACTTGCTTATGATTTAGGGACAAAGACCGATAAAATCCTAGCTGAACAACCAGGCCTGACATACCCAGTTCGTTGGCTCAACTCAACTACGCTGGTGTATAGAGTAGGCACAACCAAAGAAACCGCAGAATACGTCGTGAGCTTGGACGGCGGACAAACAACTAAACTCACAGATGTAACAGCAACAAAAGGCCTCGGCTCCACCCCTAAGTATTAAACGAATCCCGTAATCCTGAGTGCTGTTCAGGATTACGCTGACTGGTGACAAGCACAGTTTAGTCCTCTTTTTCTTCAGGGGATTTTTGGTTCGCAAGCAGGATATCGTTTTTACGGAAGTCTTTGAACAACCGTTTGTAGAACTCGCTGCGTATCTTGCGCTGATCAGCTGGTGTTGTTTTGCCCAAAACTTTAACGACGATACCACCGTCGCCGAACCCAATGATTCGCTCAAGGTGAGGTGGGTCAAGAATCTTGTTTTTGAACTCTACGTCCGAGGCCAGTTGTTGCCCAACGTGATTGATTATATGTTCGAGCCGTTCAATATCACTATTGAGCGCTACTGCAATATCCTCGTTAATTCTATTGAACCCAAGGGTTCGGTTGGTTGAGTAGCCAATGCTACCATTCGGCACATGGTGGACGTTACCATCGAGATCTCGCATGATTGTTGTGCGGAGATTAATGTCCTCCACGATTCCTTCTACCTTTCCTGACCACACCGTTGCTTTCAACTCAACTTCATCGCCAATCCGATATTGGTTTTCTGTGATTATGAACACACCACTGACAATGTCACGAATGAGGCTTTGTGCACCAAACCCAAGGGCAACCGTCACTAGCCCGGCGCTAGCAAATAATGCGGTTGTATAGCCAGGATTAATTTCACCAATAAGCAGGAACCCAGCAACTACGTATACGGTAACCTTTACGAAGGCGCTACTCATGCTGTTAAGTGTCTTGATGCGCTTTTCGCGATCAGCTTTCGTGCTGTACAGGTCGGGCCGAAGCGTATGCTTAAATAAACTACGAAAGAGTCGTACGCCAAACCGGCGCACCACCCATGCAGCTATCAAGATTACAATGATATTAAGCCCATGTATGGAAAGCCACTGGACTAGGCTACCACCGAGCGTTTCAACTTTGTGGCCAACACGGTTAAGGAAATCTATGAACATCACTGCTATTATAGGTGGATACAGAGGAGAAATCAAAGCTTATGCTTGCAGACATACAGATGGATGATAGAGAGTTAGCAAGACTGCTCATGAATGGAGCCGTTGGCGTGCTCCCGACGGATACACTGTATGGGCTAGTGTGTCGGGCGAGTGACTCTGCTGCAGTGAGCCGGCTGTATGATGCTAAGCAGCGTGAGGCAAAGCCAGGCACGGTTATTGCAGCAGATATTCAACAACTTGAGGGGCTTGGGCTGTCACCTGACAGCATCAGTGCGGCCATCCACTACTGGCCTGGCCCTGTGAGCGTCTTGCTGCTCGCAGGCGAACAATTGCAGTACATAACACAAGGTAAGCCAGAGCTTGCCTGTAGGGTTGTGAGTGGCCCAGCGGCACTCATACGTTTACTGCGTACAACTGGGCCGCTACTCACCACGAGCGCAAACAGCCCAGAGCAACCACCTGCAAACACCACGCAAGAAGCTCGCCGATATTTTGGCACATCTGTTGATTTCTATGTCGATGGTGGCGATATGGCGGGCAATTTACCGTCAACACTGGTTCGACAAACACCTAGTGGCCTTGAGGTTCTGCGCACTGGTGCTGGTACAATAGACTAACAATAGGAGGCTACATGACACTAGACGAGTATCAACAACTTGCGCTCAAAACAGCGCTCAACCACCCAGAAGACCTAATGGACAAGACTATTTGGGTCATGGGCATTGCCGGAGAAGCAGGCGAGGTCGTAGAAAAATGGAAAAAGATTGTAGCATACAAAGATGGTGTTATTACTGACGAAGATAAGCAAGAGCTTAAAAAAGAAATGGGTGATGTAGTTTGGTATGTTGCTGTACTGGCCAACAGTCTAGGTATGACATTTGAAGAGGTCATGCAATTGAATGTCGATAAACTCAAGGATCGCATGGCGCGTGGTGTGACAAAAGGCCAAGGGGATAATCGATGAGTGCGAAATTCGACACAGCGCGTCCATACATTGCAGTATTCGTGATTCTTCGACGCGATGATGGCAAGACACCGTTTGTGCTTCGTAAAAACACTGGATGGATGGACGGTTTCTATGGTTTGCCTGCTGGCAAAGTAGAGAAAGGTGAGACGTTTTTGCAAGCAGCCGTGCGCGAAGCTAAAGAGGAAGTTGGCGTTGATGTTTTGCCAGAAAACTTGAAGCATGTGCTAACCATACATCGTGACTCACCAGATGATGAGGTTGATGGTGACATGACTTGGGTGGATGTGTTTTTTGAAGCATCAGAATGGAGCGGAGAAGTCAGCAACACCGAGCCTCACGTGCACAGTGCCGTCGACTGGCTGGACCCCACCGACTTCCCCGATAATGTCATAGATGTCATGAGAGAATCGTTCCAGCTGATTGCGGATGGTCAGACGTATGGCGAACTTGAATGGGGCCGACGTGGGGATATTGTATGAGTGTCACGCCACAAGGATTGACTCAAGAATATCTACCATCCGTCAATGTGCTACAGCTGGCCACTTGTGTAGGCAACAAGCCCTACGTTGTAAACGTACACTACTATTCTGATGATAAAGGCAGACTTTACTGGATTAGCTCTCACAAAACGCGGCACTCAAAGGAGCTCAAAGAAAACCACAATGCCTGTGCGGTTATTAAGGTGCACGAAAACACCACTACTGAGAACTGGATTATTGGCTTGACCATAGAAGGTACTGTGGAGTATCTCGCCGGCACTCCCGGTGAGGCTATTGCCGAGGCCTACCAAGCAAAACTTGATAAGCCACAAAAGCTAATGGATGGTGTCCGAGACGGAACCACAGAGTTTGGTTTTTATCGACTAAACCCAGTTAGCTACTCGTTGTTTGACACGAAAAACTTTCCCAAAGACCCCAAGCAAGAATGGAGTATTGTGTGATAATTCGGCTCAACCATCTTGGTTTCCGGACAGACAATCTCGAAACGTCTATCGCTTTTTATGAAAAGCTCGGCTTCAG
>CALMSM010000190.1 GCA_937872425.1 uncultured Candidatus Saccharibacteria bacterium | reverse complement strand
TTGGTCTGTAGGTTGGGTGAAGTAACTAGTACAGCTACTGTCATCGGATAGGTTGCCGCCGGTGGAGGTGATGGAGGTTGTCGAAGTACCCGGAGTACCTACTGCCCCGCTAATATCAAGACTTGCGCAACCGTCACTTTCAAACGTGATACTATTTGAAACAATCAAGTTAGCCTGAGACTGTTGCTGGGCATCAAAACCGGCCCCCGCTGCAAACAAACCTATGGCGCCATAGCCAGAAATAAATGCATCAACCCCCTGCATGTAGCCAAGAGTTGCGTTGTTCACGTATAGTGTAGCGACGTTACTGACTCCAAAAGATATTACACCCAGTCCCGAAACGATACCGCCACTTGAAACCAAATCGTTTATCGTGATGTTGTCGAAGCTGCCCGTTATATTGCCAACACCGCCCGAGCCTACGGTGTTTGTCGTAAGTGAAAGCGAATTAATCTGCCCCGTGTTCGTCATACGAGTTATTGTCACGTTGTCGACTTGCGCTGTGCTATCGTCTGCACCAGAGTTAGAAATTATCAATGGTTGGAATACTTGAACATTCATAGCAAAGTCATGGACATAAATATCACTCAGCCTCGAATAGCTAGAGGGGGCCGTACCGTTAATCATACCTAGTGCTGCTGACACATTGACCGGGTCAACCCCTGTGCCGTCAATGTCTAATTGATGTAACTCGTAATTTCCACCAGTCCCAAACAAACCAGCTTGAGTAAATGCGGTAATCTTCATACCCTCAAGTCCAAGAATTTCGGTGGCAATAAATTGAGTCGTGAAAACTGCGTACTGACCAGCATTCCCGCTCACAGTCGTTTCTCCCATCCCTGCGCCATTGACCAGCACCGATTGTGTAATTGTAGGCAGATTCGCCTGAAGCGTAAGTACGCCTGCAGGAATCACAATAGTGTCTGTGCTGCCATCACCAGCTGCACAGTCTGTATTTGTTTGGGCTTGATCGTTGATGTTTTCTATGGCTTCTCGGAGGGTACAGTCACTGTTGTTAGTAGAGGCTACGTCATTGGTGGAGACGTTGATGGTGGCGGCAGAGGCTGAGCTTGTGTTTAGGATAGTGAATAAAGCCACGGAGAATGTGGCCAATGCTAGAAGCTTGGGGAGTTTGTTGGTCATTGTTTGTTAAGTCCTCTGTTACACAAGATAATATGCGCTTATGGTAGCAGAAACCATAAGCGTGGGCAACAGATACCAACGATGTTTGTAAGCTAGGCGCCGAGGGGGCGTTGCAAGCTGACGACAATCAGAAGCGTCAGAGCACTAAACGCCAACACGCGGTGCCAAGATAGGTATTGTTTTATTTTTGTCTTAATCATAGCTGTGAGGTTATATCGGCTGCAGTATACACCTAGCTGACAAGTCCTGACAAGACCCTTGTGGTTTGCTCTATGTCTGCCTCTGTTGTGTGACGGCCCATCGTGAACCGCAGACTTGATTGCGCTTCTTGCTCCGACAGCCCCATGGCCATCAGCACATGAGACGGCTCATCATTGCTTGCACTACAAGCCGAGCCTGCGGCAGCCATAATTCCCTGCTCATCTAGCTCCATGATGAGTCGCTCGTTGTCTGTGCCTGGTATCCGGATATGTACAAAATTCGGTAACACGCCTGTCTTTGGTGTTGGGGTCAGGATAACGCTTGGAATATGTGTCACAAGCCCTGCGCAGAACTTCTGACGAATCTTGTTTAATCGGTCAGCCTCTGCCTGGTGGGCGCGCTGAGCATGAGCAAATGCATGAGCAAAACCTATGGTTGCCGCAACGTTTTCGGTGCCACTGCGCAACCCCCGCTCTTGCCCACCGCCAAGTATTTGTGGCTGCAGGGTAGTACCGGCGCGCACGAATAGGCATCCACTCTGCTTGGGACCATATACCTTGCCGCCATTAATCGTCATGAGGTCTATGCCCATGTTTTTTGTAAGGAGAAGGTAATTAGCTGCCTGGCAGGCATCAGTGTGGAGATACAGCGGACGGCTGTTACCGGCCAGGATTCGTTGCTGGCGGATATCGGCAATCGTCTGTGCAATTTGGCTAAGTGGCTGGATGGCGCCTGTTTCATTATTGGCATACATGACGCTTACTAGTGCAGTATTATCATCGATGAGGGCCCGGAGACTATCAAGCGCCACCTGTCCTCTTTTGTCCACTGGAGCAACTCGATAATCATACATCTTAGCTGGCTCAAGCACGGAGTCGTGCTCTATGGCACTCACTACAATATTCCCGTCAGGGAACTGTCGCATGACGCCATGAATTGCCAGGTTATTCGCTTCCGTGCCGCCTGCCGTAAACACTATCTCCGTTGGTCGTGCCCCAAAGGTTTTTGCGACAGATTCGCGAGCAGCGCTGACAGCATGGCTGACCCGTTTTGCAGCTAAGTACAGAGCTGAGGGATTATAAAATTCATCTGCAAAATACGGCTGCATAGCCGCCAAGACGTCAGCATCGAGCGGGGTAGCCGCTGCGTAATCGAGATAAATTGGCTGCATACTCATACTGTAAGGCTAACCGACGTGCCTATATTAGGCAACGTCTGCGTACATCTGCTTAGTGACTCGTTCGTAATACAGACCAACTGCCTTACGGAGACGCTGCGCTTCGCCTTCGGATAACGTTTGATATAAGCCGTTCTGTGACTTAAGCACACCGTTAGGTCGTACGTCATAACGAGTTGTTCGAACGTTGGTCTGTCCCTGTGCATCCTTCCATTCTTCGTGCCATACCCAGGTGTGCTCATCAAGACAGAAAAACTCACGACGCACACCGGCAGGTACAGGACCAAACACCGTACCGCCAATCTGGGCTTCTCGACGTATAAGGTTACGGTACAGGTCAGCCTGCTTCTGCTGGGTTCGATCACCCAATACAGCGCTCACCACCTTGCTAAACATTAGACGAGCTCCGGTTGTCTCGCGAATTGTTCAATCTGGTTTTGGTTGATAGCCGCTAGGGCGTTTTTCTTAGCTTCGTCAACAGAGAGAGGGGATTGTGGGACTACTGGGGTAAAATCAATCGCTGGAACCGTATCGATCTGTGGGCGGTCAACCATGCTAACCACGGCTGCTGCTGCCTTTGGCGAGCGCTCAATCGGCTCCACTTCGGCGGGGATTTGGTCATAGAGATTCCTAACCGCTGCTGACATTATGGAATGACGAACACTAGCAGTGTGTTCAGGACTCTGCTGTGGACGTTCTGGATCGTAGGTTGCTTGATAAATCATAGTTATTTACTCCAGCCCAAACAGTGTTGTGGCGTTACGAG
>CALMSM010000189.1 GCA_937872425.1 uncultured Candidatus Saccharibacteria bacterium | reverse complement strand
GGCTGGCGCGATGCCTACGCCCGCGCCGTCACCCATGCTCAGCGCAAGGCCGCCCCCGCTACGTCGCCCGCCCCCGCTTACGAGGCCGACGCCGAACCTGCCGCCACATTGTAACGCCTCCCTGTGCCCCCTGGTCGGTGTCTCTCAGCAGCGGCCAGGGCAGGGGGGAGAGGAGCAAGCAATGAGCAATGTCAACGACCTACTCACCCAAGCCCTCGCCCTGGTCAACGAGGACCAGGACGGCGAGTTGAATGATATCGAGTTGCCCCGCGCGCTCGAAAGTGCGGCCTTGCTCGTCTGTACCGGGCGAGCCGACGTAGCCGACCTGGTAGAGATAGCTAGTCGCCACGCGCACGCCGTTTGCGTTCTGGAACTCCGGGCGATGGCCGCTGCCCTTGAGAAATCAGCCGCCGCCGATTGGCCGGACGGAGGGCGGGCTAGTCGCCGACGACGGGGTCAACAGGACGCCTTTGACGACGGCCTGCTGACCGCCACCGGCCGCCTGCGCTGTCGGGCCGCCGTCCTGGAAAACGAGGGGGTAAAGCCATGACACCGCAAGAGCGAGCCGCCACGATTATCGAGAAATGGCGGCTGAAGGGGCAAGGATACACAGGCGAGCTAGAGGACGATATCGCCGCCGCGATTGAGGCGATGGCGACCACGACCCGCCAGGAGACGCTTGACGACGTGTGCCGCCTGGTCTGCAAGTGGTGCCGGGCCGGGCGTCCTGTCGAGCCAGGCCCCGATGGAGACTGGCTGCATCCCTCCGTCACCACCAACCCGGACCACTGGGAGTGGTGTCGGGCGTCGTATGTGCGCCATAAATTGACCGCGCCCTATGACCCGCGCTAAGCCGTTTTGGTTATGGTCAAGTCACCCGTTTGGGTGACGCGGTGCGGCACGGCTTATGCTACACTAACACTACCGATCTAACGCGACATAGGGGAGCCTGATACGCCAGGCTCCCCTATGTCGTTGTGGTTTAGACCTCGTCTAGCTTTAAGGCCCGCTGTAGGCCGCTGCTATCGCGTTGCACCTCTTCGCTGGTCACTTCCATTTCAGCCCGTCGTCCTAGAAACAGCGTCCCGACCACGTCCCCCAAATCGTATTCCGCGCCAAACCGCAGCACGGGACTATGCGCCGCCGTCACGCGGGCCAGCTTGCGCTCCTTGCCCTCGGCTAGCTTGCCCTGCGCTTCGCTTTGCGCGTCGGTCTCGGATGCGCTGTTAGCCGCGTCAAAGTACACCTCCCTAAATCCCTGCGGGGCGATATTGCGCCGCGTGGTGGAGGTGACGCGGGTCAAGGAGGCTTTGGCGCTATACGTGATCCACACGGAGTTGTACGCTTCCCGATAATCATGCTCCACTTCCACCTGGGCCACGTTTGCTAGCGCGGGCGAGAGGATGATAGGGGAGGCCGCCGTAAAGCCGCGATACTTGCCGAAGTAGCGCGCCAGCACCACAAACTCGAAGCGTAGCGGCGCAAACGACTTAGGCCGCACGGTGTAAAATAGACGCAGTGGCGCGGCGCTGTTCTGTTCGCTCTTGCTGCGTATCTCGGATAGTACCTCATCGAGCGCGCGCGTAAACCCGCCAACGGTGATGGAGGGGCCTAGCCCGCGCTCCGGCTCGACGCTAAACCCCGCGTAGACTGACAGGTCGCGTCCTTCCGCCGTGCCGCTATTACCCGCGCCATAGGCCAGCGCGTCACTCACGAATTTACGCGCCAGGTCGTCCGTGCTGTCGGTGTAGCTCCCCCCCGTGCCCCCTTCGAGCGCGGCGACGATGCGGCTGCCCTTGCCCGTGAAAAAGTCGGTCGCCGTCGGTCCTTCTAGCGTTAGGAAGCGCGTCCCGCGCGCCGTCACCGACTGCGGGATGCTTTGGATGACAAACGTTTCGCGGTACTGCATGGACCGCCCGCCTATTTTCTCCTCCACTACTAAGTAAGATAGGTCACGTAAATAGCGCGTGTCAAAGTTAGGCGGTAGCTCTAGTTCAATCCCCCCGCCGCCCCGGATGCTGCGATTGTACTTGACCGATACATAGGACGGTATCAACTGGACGCGAGAGCCGAGCGCGTTAAAGAGCCAGATTTGAATATCGTCGCGCATACTCAGCGGCGGGGTGTCACGATGGGGGCCGCGCCATTCAATCGGGAACGGATAGTCGTTGCCGCTGCCCGTGTTGTAGAGGTACTGGCGTTCGCTCTGCGTTAGGACGCGCTTCCAGACGCCGACGCCGTCCATGCGGCCATTGAGGTAGACCAGGCTTATCTCGCCTAGCCGAAAAACGCCATTGCTATCATTGACGCCGACGGAGTGCGCGGCGGTGTTAATCGTGCCATTATTGACCTGGATATTAATCGTGTTGGCGACGCTATCATGCCAGGCGACGATAAAATACCATGTCGAGGTAGACGGTGTCCCTAGCGCATCCGCCGGGACAGTGACCAGGCCCCCGCCGCCGTCCACGCCAAAGCGGATACGTCCGCCACCGTCGTAATAGATCGCGTACTCGTCCGCCGTCCCGTTCCACTTGGCAATCAGCCCAGAGACAGGAAGCGTGTCAAAGTACACCCAGCAGCACAGCGTAAAATCAATGTCTCCCATCGACAACGCCGCGTTGTCGGCAATCGTCAAGCGTTCGGCATTGACCGCCGTGAATTGCGCGGCGTAGCTCAGCTTGCCCGCCGCTTGCGTGACGGTATTGACATCCGTCAGGTGATTCGCGCCGTAGCTGTCGCTGCGTGTGCCGCTGGCCTCGTCCAACTTCCAGTAAGCCATGAGGCTGGTGAGTAATCCAGAGTCGGGCATCTATCCTCTCAAGGCGGCAGGTCGCTCTGTCGCCAGCCGTGTTGCCGCCATGTTTCGGGGCCGACCTGCGCCGCGCGTTCCCAGACCACGCCATTAATGCGGACAAAGACCGTCGCCGCATAGCCTACCCCGGCGGGGCCGTCGTAGGTCTCGATTTGCAGCGCCATTTCCATCGCCACTTGCCGCAGCGCGGCCGGCCAGGGGTCGGGCTGGTCGGTCGGGGTGGTCACGCCGATGTCGGGCAGGGCCGCCCCCCCATCGGCGGGGATGACGCTATGCGTCCGGCGGCCCTGCCAGTATCGCCCGCCGTGCGCGGCGGCGTAGGCCGCTTCTTTGGTCTGGATGGCCGACCATAGCGCAGCTAAGCGGTCGTCAACGGCCTGGCGGATTTGGGCAGGCGTTGCCATTAGCTATTTTGCTCCAAGTAGCCGACCCGGCTTTTGAGTTTGGCGAGTTCGCGGAAGGCCAGGGCCAGGATTTCACCGCCGCTGTTGTGCGGGTTCGATTCGGGCGTGGTATCCGCCAGCGCCAGCATCGCCGCCATATTGAAACCCGCTCGCCCGTCATCCCCCGCGCTAGGCGCATTGAGCGCCGTCCCGGTCGCCCCGCCGCCCGTGCTGGGTCTACCGGCGGGCACAAAAATCATATTGCCGCCCTGGTTGACCCAGGTCCCCGCTGGCGCGTTGGACTTGACTCCGTCTGGCATCTATCCTCCTTAGCGGTCTGCGCTGATACGGTTATTCGGGTCGGCTAGCTTAATGGCCGCGTTGCCGCTTGTGCCTGTGTAATATGCGACGATGGTATTATCCCCGCCGCGTAAGCCCCACTCGCCTAAGTCGCCCGCCACAAACCGACTCACCCGCGTCGCCGCGTTCAAGCTGCTCGTCATGGTCTTGTAGCCGCGCCGAAGGTCGAGCGTTACGACCTCATCCGCCGCAATCGTCAGATTGAGCCACACACGGTGAGCCGTCGTCAGATTTTCCAGGTAGCGCAACACGCCCGGCCCCTGGACGAATACGCGCGGGTAGCTCAGGAAGGCCCCCGCCATGCCGCTTTGGGTCACGGTGGTGGTCGCGGAAATGGTCCCCGTGCCGCTGTTGTCAAAGCCCACCCATAGCTGCTTGTTGTGATCTACCAGGAAGGCAAAGACGGTGGTAGATGCGGGGAAGGTCACATCCGAGTGGACCCACACGCCTGTTGCCCCGATGGAGCCGGGTATCCAGTACGCCAGGTTCGCGCCGAGCGTGCCCACGAGCGCATTGATGAGCGTGGTGTGCGCGCCGCCGACGGCTACTTCCCCCGTCGGGAGGACTTTCAACGCCTGGACGCTGCCGCCGCTCATTCCGCCGCCCAGGTCGTTGTCCCCCAGCGCCCCCCAGATGAGGCCGTTACAGTAGGCGACGCGGTTCGCCGGGACACCGTCGGCGGCGGTGAAGGCTCCGCCCGCGTAGACGCCTACGCCGTCGGGAGCCATGGCAATCGCGTTGACCTGGCCGTTCGTGCCCGTCTGTCCTAGCCCCGCGAAATAATTAGAGACGGTGTTGTACTTGCCAACGTTGGTCGTGCGGCTGCCGTCGGTCGCCGCCGTCGGGACGACCGTCGTGCCGAGCGTGAATTGCCCCGTGTCGGTCAGGCTGTTGGTAGTGACAGTGGTCAGATAAGCGACTACCACCGCGCCGCCGCCCGCCGTGCTTTCACGGTACACCTTATAGCTCGTTGCCCCCGTCACGGCATTCCACGTCACGGATTTACCCGTCGAGTTCGTCCCGCTGGCTGTCAACGTCGCCGCCAATGTTTCGCCCGTCCCTGTCAGGGCGCTGACCCGATAGCCCCAGTTACCGCTAGCCAGATTGCCCGTTGTGTTGCTGACGGCTAGACCCGTCGGGGCGCTGACCGTGCCCATGCTGGTAATACTGCCGCCGAATACAATCGAGTTATCCGGCGCGAGGTCGGCGCAGTAAATGCCCGTCGCCGTGCCGCTGTTCGGTCCCAACGTCGCCCAGGCCGCGCCTGTCCACTTCGCCGCATAGTTGGCGCTCGCCCCGCCCGCCTGGGTAAAGACGCCGAAGATGTAGGTGTCATGGCCGCTCGACGTGGGAACGGTGATAATCGCATGGACCTTGCCGTTCGCGCCGGGCGTCCCACCGAGCGCCGCGACGGTACCACCGCTCACCCCGCTCGCCGGGAGGGTATATTTGGCGATATTGTTACAGGCGACGCCGCCGAAGTTGGTAAACGCCCCGCCGACGTAGAGGACTGTCCCGGACGGGTCAAAGGCCAGGGCCGCGATCACCTTTGTGCCTGTCATCACACCGCAGTCGGCCCAGGCGCTCCCGTCCCAGCCGCGCAGGTTGTCGCTCCCGCCCGTGCCGCCCGCGTAGATATGCCCCTTCGGGCTGACAGCGAAGGCGTAAATTACCGTGTTCGGCCCGCCAGCCCCGATGCCTGGCACTTCCCACCCGCCCGTACTCAGGCGACGGATGGCATAGGCCAGGGTGGTTGAACTGATAAAGCTGAGCGCCGTCGCCGTATCGGTCGTGGCCTTGAACAGCGGGTCGTGCGCCTTGAGGGTCAGCGCCGTTTCTTCGAACGAGGGCAGTGACCAATTGCCCTCTAGCCCTTTGACATAGACGACTTCTAGTTCTGATACGTCATTCGTGCCGCTCTTGAAATCAGGGTTCCCTCGATAACGGAAAATGAACCGCTCGCCCGGCGCGACGTAGTCAATGAGCGTGCTGCGGCGGTCGTGCTGGTTGGCTAAACTGGTAGACACAATCGTCACGCCCTGGAGGACCAACGTGCGGGCGTTGAGTTGCGCGGTCTGAAAGACGCGGCCCTGGCCCACAATCTCCTGCTCTTGGATGTCCAGGTCAGGCACACCGCCACCGACCAACGAGGACACGAAGAGCCAGGAGTTAGACAGGTCGTAGATCACCCCCGCCGCCAAGTTCGCGTCTCCATTGGGCAGGCGCCCATCGAGATAGCTCTTGGATTGATGCGCGATGCCGTCCCAGCGGCAGCCCGCGTAGGAGCCATGAAAAGCCGTCGTCAACGTGCCGCTGACCACCACGTCATCGACATAGAAGTCGGCGCTGGCGGTGGTATGCAGGATTTGCACGGCGGTTTGGGCGCTGGCCTGCGCGCCCGTGAACGTGGTGTCATCCGTCACAAACCAGGACCACGCGCCGTCTGTTTCGTACAACGTCGGCGTCACGGTCGTGGCGTTAATCTTAAAACGGATGTTCGCCGCCGTAAACGTGCCGCGTATCCAGGCGGACACGTAGGTCGTCGCGTTGGGCAGGCTCGCCGTCGTCAACTGCAAGCCCTCATTTGTGCTGGCGGTTTGGACGCGGTAGGCGTACTGGCTGTCCGCCGTCACTTGGCGCGCGTAGGTGGTGACGCGGCTAATCGTCGCCCCCCCGACGGCGCTGGCGTTGGTCGGCGTGGTGCTCGTGCCGTCCTCCGCGCTTGGGTTTTTGACGTAGTTGGTGACGGTCCCTGTGGCAGGGAGTCGGACCTGCATTAAAACGGTTGGTGTACTCATTTAGAACCCCGTCGCTAGTCCATATAGCCCGCCCCAATTGGCGCGCGCTGCGTCACCGTTGGAATTGTTGACGGTGACGCTCAAGGTCTTTTGCTGGTTGTACGTGATGTTATTGACCACCGACCCACCCCCGCCGCCGCTACCGCCCCCCGCGCCCGTTGCGGCAATGGCCCCGCCTGCCGCTGCGGTGACGCCGCCCGCGACCGCCGCCAGCCCCGCCGCGAACTGCTGGCCCCACGTTTGCCCCGCCGTAAAACCCGCGCTACTGACAAGCGCCTGGATGCCACCGAGGAGTGACGTGATCGCGGCTGTGACCGCGTTGACACTCTCGCTCTGGCCCGCGAATTGGTCAAAGATACCGAAAAGGTAGCTCATCAGCGCGGCGATATTGTTAAAGCCCGCCGTGCCCAGGTACAGGTCAGCCGCGTCCTGAACGGCGGCGATCACCTGGCTAATCGCGTCAAATACGGATTTAACCGCATTGCTCAGCCCTTCGGCGGACTTGGCGGTATCGGGGCCAATCGCAGCGGCCCGCGCCGCGAATTGGCGTGTCACCGCCTCTACCAGATTAAGGACCGCGTCCAGTTTGCCCTGGATTTGGCCGATGCTCGGTATCTGCGTTTGCGGGTCCAGCAGTGAGGCCGCCATGTCCAGCGCGCCCTTGATGGAACCTGCCGCGTCCCCGAACACCTTGCTTAGAGCGTCGGCGGCCTCCTGCATGGCCTGGCTGATGTTGGCGGTCTTGGCTTTTTCAACAAACCGCTGAGCCACTTCCTTGACCGCCGCAAAGATTAAGTCAAGCTTCGGGCCATAGACGGCCATGTCGAGTGGCTTGAATGACACGATGGCCGCGCGAAGGTCGTTGAACTCCAAGACATCCTTGATGACACCGAGCGCCCCGCCCATTGCTTCGCCTAGCGCCTTTGCCCCATCGGTGACTTCACCTCGGAACGTGTTCGCCACGTCCAGGAAGGCGGCTGCAATGCCGACGGCATAGGTGGTCAGCGCGTCCACGAGTTCAGGATGAATGCCCGCGCCTGTCATGTCCAACGGTCCGTTTTTGAGCGTGTCATTGAACAGGGTCAAGGCTTCTAGCGCGTTCTTGACCGTGCTGAGCGCGGCGTTCAAGGCGTCGCCTAGTTGTTTTGCCCCGTCACTCACGACGCCGTCGAATGAGTTAGCCGCTGCCAGGAACGACTCGGCCAGGCTGATGGCATAAGCGGTCAGGGCGTCAATCAATTCAGGATGCAAACCCGCCGTTGTCATATCCAGCGGCCCACCCGTCAGAGTCTTGCCAAACAAGGCTAGAAGTTCTAGCGCGTTCTTGGCTGTACTCATGGCCGCATTGAGCGCGTCGCCTAGCGCCTTTGCCCCGTCGGTCACGACGCCGTCGAAGGTATTGGCGACGGCTAAGAAGGCCGTCGCTAGACCAACGGCGTAGGTCGTTAGCGCGTCTATCAATTCCGGATGCAAGCCCGCCGTCATCATATCCAGTGGGCCGCTGGCAAGCGTCTTGGTAAAGAGAGCCAGGATTTCGAGCGCGTTTTTCGTCGTGCCCATAGCCGCGTTCAAGGCGTCGCCTAGCTGTTTCGCGCCGTCAGTGACCTCGCCTCGAAAGGCGTTGGCGACGGCCAGGAACGCTGTGGCTAGGTCTACCGCATACGTCGCCAGGGCGTCTATCAATTCGGGATGGAGGTCCGCCGTTGTCATGTCAACGGGACCGCCCGCGAGGGTCTTGCTGAAGAGAGCCAGGATTTCCAGGGCATTCTTCGCCGTGCCGAGCGCGGCATTAAGCGCATCCCCTAGCGCCTTTGATGCATCCGTGACAACACCGTCAAAAGCGCCGGCCGCCGCCAAGAATGACTCGGCCACGCCGACGGCATAGGTCACTAATGCATCCACGAATTCAGGATGCAAGCCCGCGCCCGTCATGTCTAGCGGCCCGCCTGCCAGGGCGGTGGTTAGCAGCTTGAACAGGTCGAGCGTGTTCTTGAGCGCGCTGAGGACCAGGCCGACCGCGTCCCCTAGCGCCTTGACCGCGTCGGTCGTGACGCTCGCCATGCCGGCCGCCGCTGTCTCTGCGGCTTGCGCCAGGGCAATGCCAAGCCTGAACAGCGGCCCGATCACCAATTGCGCGGCCTGTTCGGGGTCCAGGTCGGGCCAGCCTTGTTGCCAGGTAGTGAGGATTTGGCGGAGCAGCTTGGGGATTGTTTCGAGCGCCGTCTGTAGCCCGCCCACCGCGTCGTTCAGCCTGGATAGGCCGTCTGTCTGAAGCGTAGACAGGCTGGCTGCCGCCGTCGCCGCCGCGCGCGCCAGGGCCATACCGAGATTGAGCAAGGGCGTAATCACCAGCGCCGCCGCTTGCTCTGGATTGATGTCCGGCCAGCCCTGCTGCCAATCGGTAAGGATTTGCTTAATCAGCTTGGGGATGCTTTCGAGCGCGGTTTGCAGGCCGCCAATGGCGTCATTCAGCTTGCTTAACCCGCCTGTCTCCAGGTTAGCCAGCGACGCCGTCGCTTCGGCAGCCACTTCTGCCAGCGCCACACCGAGCGCCAGGATCGGCGCGAGCATCTGACGGAGGAGTTCCTTGATGTTCGTCGGCCCTTGCCCCATGCCCGCCAGCCGCGCGTTCAGTTCCGCGAGAATGGCCTGAATGCGCGTCGCCGCGTCGAACAGGCCGCCGTTGGTGAATAGGTCAAGAATGAAGTCGGACAGGTCCACAATCTTCTTGATCGTGTCCTGGGCGTTGCCCATGACGGAAGCGAGTTTCTCATAGCCGCTGGTATCCAGGCCGCCGAGGGCTTGCGTCCCTTCGGCAATAATCCGGGTAAGGGTAATACCGAGCGCGAGGATGGGGTCAAGGATGGCGTGGAACATCTGATCTGGCGTGACGGTCAGGCTCACGCCGACATTGGCCAGGGTGTTTTGTATCTGGTTAATCGTGGCCTGAACCCGCGCCAGTGCCGCCGGGATCGCGCCGCCTAGCACGTACTCAATCAGATCGGTGATGCCCTTGAACATGTCGAGGAGGCCGCCGATGACGTTCTTTAGCTTGTCCAGCCCCGCCGTATTAAGACCCGTTAGCGATTGCGCGGCGGTGTTGGCGGCCACCGACAGCTTGACGCCGAGTGTCACCAACGGCCCCACAAACCGTTGGGCTAGGTCGTCGGCGTTGACTTCGGGCATCCCGTTACGGAGCAGGGAAACGAGGGTATTGACGATTGTGATAGTAGAGGTTAGACCGTTGGACAGGTTAGACACGGCATCGGCAAACCGCTTGGTACTGTCCACGACGGGCTGCCCCACATCCAGGGCGGCCTGAGTGAACCCGGCGATGATGGCTGCGCCGAGTTTCATAATGTCAGTGGCGAGCGCGGCAAAGTAGGCCCGCGCGCCCTGGCTCTGCGCGATAGTGCGATAGACGGCGTTCGAGGCGAAATCGAGCAGCTTGACGATGAGGTCCATTGCCTGCGTCACGGCGCTGACCGCCGCACTGACTCCGTCGGCCAATCGCTTGGCGGCTTCGACGTGGTATTCGCTTACCAGCACCGAAGCGCTGACCCACTGGTTGTAAATCTCACGGGCCATGCCCGCCAGGTCGTTGGTCACGGCCAACAGCGCATTACGCGACTGCGGCCACCATAGCGCGGCGGCATAGGCGCGGTTCGCCATTGTATCAATCAGCTTAATGGCAAGGTCCAGAGTAGCGGTAATAGCGGACACCGCTGCGCTGACCCCCTCGCCCAGTCGTTTGGCGGCGTCCACATGGTACTGACTGACAAGGACCGAGGCGCGTACCCATTGGTCGTAGATGGCCCGAGCCATGTCCGCCAGGTTGTTGGTCACGGCGAGCAAGGCATCTCGCGCCCGGCCCGGCGCAACGGCGGCGACGTTGGCCGCTTGGTGCATGAAGCTTGTAACCTGGGTCACAAGAGCGAGAACGCTTAGAATGGCGTCCGCCGCTGCCTTGAGTCCTTCGCTCAGCCGTTTGGCCGCATCCACATGGTACTGACTGACAAGCTGCGAGGCCGTCACGAATTGGTCATACACCGCGCGGCCTAGCGTGACGATGTAGCCCACCGCCGCAATGAGGTTAGTTCGGGCGAGTGCGGTGGTCGTGTGAATGACATTCATGCCGTCGTGCATGAACGCGGTCAACTTGGTAATCGCGTCAATAATCGAGGCGATACCTTGCCCCGCCGCCTGTAATCCTTCGGCTAGCCGCTTGGCAGCGGCCACCGCGAGACCTGACACCGACGCCCCGACCTGGGCGAACTGATCCAGCATCATCTGGCCCAGCGTGGTCAGATAGCTCACCATTGTGACAATCGCCCCGCGTGACTGGCTAGAGACGACGTGAATGACATTCATGCCGTCGTGCATAAAGCTGGTAATCTTGGTCACGCTATCAATGACCGAGGCAAGCCCCTGCCCCATTGCCTGCAAGCCTTCGCCTAGCCGTTTGGCGCTAAGACTTGCCTTTGTGCTGATATTCCCCGCCGCGTTTACGAACATGTCAAACATGACCATGCCGAGGCTAATTAGCGCCGACGCCGCGCGAATGACCGAGGCACGGCCCTGCGCGGTGAGAATGGCCGCCGCATAGCCCGCGTCTGAAATAAAGTCAACAATCCTTTTGACCGTATCAATAATGGCCGATATGGATTGTGTGGCCGCCTGAATGCCCTGGCTGGCCGCTTGCGCGGCTTTGGCTGTCTCCTCGCTGATGCCACCCGCCGCGCCCATGAACGCCTCGAAGATACGGCGGCCTAGCCGGGCAATCTGCCCTGCCGCGCGGACCACCGCGCCCTGGGCGGCCTTGATTTCGTCCCACGCCGGGTCGTTGATAAACTCCCACAGCTTAGGAAGCAACTGGACCATAGCGGAGAGACCAGACGCCGCCGCCTGCAAGCCTTGCCCGAACGCCTGGGCGGTCTTAGCGCTCTCTTCGGACACCCCTGCTGCCGCCGCGCTGAAGGCGTCATAAATCTGGCGTCCGATTTGGGACAGTTGCGCCGCCGCCGCGACCACCTCATCCATGTGGCCTTGCATCTCGCCCCAGGCGTCGGACTGCAAAAACTCCCAGAGCTTAGACAGGAGGCCGACCGTCGCCCCTAGCCCGCTCGCAGCGCTGGAAATCCCCTGTGATAGCGCCTGGCTCGCCTTGTCCGCGTCCTCGCTCATCCCTTGCGCGGCCTTGCTGAATTCCTCGTACATGCGGCGGCCTAGTTGGGCAATCGCCGCCGCTGCTGACACAATCGTATCCGCGCCCTCTCCGCTCATCAGCCCGGCCAGGCCATTAGACAGCGCCTCTTTGAGCTTCATGGCCGTGTCGGTGACTTTGCTAATCGTCTCGGCGGCGGCCTGGATTTTGTCCTCGACGCTCTTTAGTCCTTCGTTCCCCTTCCCGCCACCGCCCGCCGCGCCTCCTCCGAGGGCCGCCGGAATTTGCGCGGCGATTTTGCCCACTTCCGCCGCCTTGCCGACGTTGACGGCGGCGACCTGTTTGACCTTATCAATGGTCTTGCCCATTGCCTCCATGCGGGTCAAGGCGCGTTCAGTGCTGGGGTCGGTCGGGGCCGCGCTGTTTTGGGCGGCCGCCATTGACGCCTGCTGGCTCATGCCCATGATGGAGGCCATGAGCGAGCGCACAGAAAAGGCCGCCTGCTGGGTGTTGCCCACCATTTGATTCAGGCCGCCCGCCCACGCCTGATTTGCTCCGCCAATGGCCGCGTTGACAATGCCGGGGATGGCCCCAAAGTCCCCCGCCATGACCGCCTTGACGATTTGCCCCGTGACGCTGGCGCTCTGGCCCATCTCGCCAAAGTTGGTCGTGGCGCTCGCCGCCGCCGTCGCCGTGCTGCTGGCGATCTGGCCGAGGTTGGCCTGAAAATCGGCGTTAACCTGTCCGATGCGCTCTTGAAGCGTGCTGAATCCCTGCCCCATTTGGCTGATAGGGGTTTGGAGGAATTGGCCGATGGCCCCCACGTACCCAACAAGTTGCTGCCAATTGGCAATAATCTGCTGGATATAGACTGAAGTCTTGCCCTGGATGTCGCCCATGTTGGTTTGCCAGGCGACCGCCAGCGCAGCCACCGCGCCCACCAGGATGAGGATAGGCGAGAGGGGCAAGGCGAACGCGCCGGCCACGACGCCCATGACCGTGCTCAGCGTTCCCATCACGCCGCCCGCGCTGGCGATGATGATGCCTAGCCCGCCAATGGCGCTGGTAATCGTGGTAATCGCGCCGATGATACCGCCGCCCACCAGGACCGCAGCGACCGCGCCCGCCGCCGCCGCGAACACCTGCCAATTCTGAGCGACAAATCCCGCGACGGCCCCGACCACGTTAAAGGCCGTGACGAGGACGCCGCCGACAATGCCTGCCAGTGTCGAGAGGATAGGCAGGACCGCCGCGACGATGCCCTGGATGTTGCCGAAGTTGGATACCCAGGCAGCGGCCAATGCTCCCACCGCGACCGCTATCAAGCCGATGGGCGAGAGGAGCAAGCCAATCGCGCCCGCAATCGCGCCCACAATCGGCACGACTACGTTTAGCACGCCAAACGCCGCCGCAGCGGTCCCAACGGCGACGGCGATAGCCTGCCAGTTGGAGACGATGAAGCCAGCGATGCCGCCGATAATGCCGCCGATAGTCGTTAGGGCGCTAGACACCGTGCTCTGAATGGCGCTAAAGGTCGAGGTGACTTGGCTCACCGTCGCCGGATCCACGCCGATAGCCGCCAGCAGCCCCGTCACGCCGCCCGACTGGAAGCCCGCGATGGCCGCCTTGACCGTGTTGACGCCGCTCTGAATGGCCGAGCCGAGCAGGGCAAAAAGGGCTTGCGCCGCGCCGACGATGGCCGGGTCGAGGCCGAGGGATTGCAGCAGGGCGCTGGCTCCGCCCGCCACACCGCCCGTTTGGAAGGCAGACATGACCGCGCGAATAGTGGCAATGCCGTTCTGAATGGCGGCGGAGATATTGGCGACGGCCACGCCGATTTGAGCGGCGGCCCCTTCGTCCAGGCCCAGCGCTGTCAAGAGGTTGATCGCTGCCACGCCCGGCCCGGCGGCTAGTCCCTGTTGGGCGCTCTGAATGGCCGTCTGAAGTGTGGTGATACCGCCCTGGACGGCGGAGACAATCGTCTGAATGGTGGTCGCTATCGTATTAGCAAGGTCGGGCGACAGGCCGAGGGCCGTCAAAAGGTTGAACGTCCCCCCGCCGATCCCCGCCGCCTGGAAGCCTTGAATGACCGACTGAATGGAGGTAATCGCGCCCTGAATGGCGCTGGCGATACTGGACAGCGCCGGGCCAATGTTAGCCGTTGCCGCCTGGATCGCCGGGCCGAGGGCGCTGAAGGCGGTTCCGATGGATGTCCCGATGGACTGAAGCGCGGCCTGGACTTGTCCAGAGCCTAGCGCCTGAAGCAGCCCGGAGAGTTGCCCTTTCAAGGCGTCAAAAATCGGGCCGCCGAGGATACGTTGCGCCTGGCCTACCCAGTCTTGAAGGTTGCTCATCATCCCTTCAAAGGTCGAGGACTGGGCTTGCATCATGCCGCCGAACTTGGTTTGCATGACCTGAAGCAGCGCCGACATGCCGACTTCAACAGGGCTGGTCATCTCGCCCGACTTCGAGAACGCTACGCCCATCCCCGCTAGTTCCGCGCGGGTGGTGATGCCTAGCTCCTGCATGCGGGCAATCGCCTCGCCCGTTGCGCCTGAGCTAAACTTACCCAGGTAGGCGCTAATCTCCTCAAACTTTGCCCCCGTGCCAGCGGCTACGTCGCCTGCCACCGTGCGGATTTGCGCGCCTGACATGCCAAACTTCTTAGCGGACTCGGCGCTATGTAGCCCGAACGCCTGGAGGATTTTGTCGGCCCGCACGACTTCGGGTAACTCGAAGGGCGTCTCGGCTCCAAACTTGGCTAACTCACCTAGACGTTCTTTGGCTTTGTCCGCGCTTTTGAGGAGGACGCCGAACTGAATCTCGTAGCGCTCAAATTCGGCGTTGCCGCCAATCATGCCTTGTTGGAGTGAGGCGAACGCCCCGCCTAACGCGCCGATGGCCCCCGTGACGGCATTAGCTACGACGCCACCGAGGGCAACGGCGCGCGCGCTGATGCCCTCGAAGGCCCCACCGACGGAAGAGGCGTGGCCCTGGGCCGATGAGGAGAACTTGCTCAACGACCCGCTGGCGCTATTGAGGCCGCTTTGAAATTGGCTGCTGTCCAGACCGAGCGAAGCCGTCAGGCTCGCTACATTGATCGCCATGTCAAGACCTCATTCGCCGTTGCCGTTCAGCCTTGCGGCGGTGGTAGTCGTCCGCCGACGCGCGCGCGTTATGCAGAGCCACGATACGGTAGTACCACACGATGCGCGGCGTGTCCGGGTCGTAGTAGTCGGGCGGGACGTGCGAGTCTTCGGCCACCACGCACGTTGTCACCCAGGCGGGCGGACTGCCCGCGTTATACATCAGGGACCGAAGGAGCCTGTCGTATTCGCTTTTGGGACTTGCACATCAGCGGTAATCGCGGCGGCAATCGCGCTCAGGAAGTCCACGGGCAAGCCCGACAGCACCGCCGGGTCGATGGGCAAGGTCTCGCCCTCGTCCTCGACTTCCCACTTGCTCAATACTTCGCACAAAAATTCCACCGTCGCCCCCAACTTATCGCCGTCGGCGGACTGCAACGACGCCAGAGTCGTGGGGGTGATAGCGGACAGCCGAAACTCTACTTCCATGCTTTCGTCGCCAAACTCCACCGTCACGGTCTTGGTATCGGCGGTGCGAGCGCGGCGGGCCTTCAACACACTAATAGGCATTCATAGCTCCTGGTACGTGGCGCAATTTGCGCGAGGTAGGGTAGGCCAGGCGGGGAACGGCCCCGCCTGGTGGTTACAGTCCCGTCTGAAGGTTGTAAATCGTGACCGTCTGGCTCTTGCCCCAGGTCGCGTCATAGACGACGTTGTACGTGTACTCCATCGTCCGCAGCCCGTCCTGGTCGTTGAACTTCGGTGGGGCCGAGGCTTCCAGCGCCATGTCATGCTGGAAGGTGTAGGCCGTCCCGCCCTGGATGGTATCGCCCGTCACCTTGACACGCCCGAACAGGCGCGTCCCTGCTCGCATGTAGCTATAAAGCGTCCCGCCGTTGGCGGCGTCATGCTCCACCACAATCTTGAGCGTGTTACCCGGCGGTGACTCCACGTCGGCCACAAACGAGGTATTGGCCGAGTTCAGCACCCACACGGGTTGCGCCTTGTCGCTCAGTTCGTAGTCCACACTGAGGACGCGGGTAAACT
This sequence comes from uncultured Candidatus Saccharibacteria bacterium, assembly GCA_937872425.1. GTDB lineage: Bacteria > Patescibacteriota > Saccharimonadia > Saccharimonadales > CALMSM01 > CALMSM01. Next base: position 6,247 of record CALMSM010000189.1, on the reverse strand, counting down.
TCGTGCCGCCAATCCCGCCGCTGGTGATGTCTAGGTACACGTCGGCGGACTGCGGCAACATGGGGGCCAGTGCCACAGTCTTGGCGCTGCCCGTCAGGGTGGTGCCTTCCGTCATCCGCTGCGCAAAGCCGTCGCCGCCAATCTCCACTTTCTCGCGGTCGATGTGGTAGTTCAGTCCCGTTAGGCGGCCATAGTTGGCGCGAATGGCGCGCGTGGCGCTGCCGTTCTCAATGCTGAAGGTCTTGTCGGTGTCCGCCGCCGTGTCACTTGGCGTAAACACCCAGGTCGTGATGCTGCCCGCCGTAATCGTGGCCGTCCCCATGACGCCACTCAGCGGATAGACGATGCAGTTGAAGCAGCCCTGGCCCTCAACGGCGAAGGTGGTCCATTCCTTGCCAATGACGGTTTCGGTCGCCCGCTTGTACCCCATCGGGCGGATTTCCTGGAACGTCACGTCAGGGTCGAGCGTGAAAGACAGCGCGGGCAGGACGGTGCCTGCCGTCGCTCCCGTGCCCGCCGTCCCTTCAGCGCCCAACTGCGTGATGGTAAAGACGGATGCATTCTCAGCCATATCTAACTCCTTTGGACGTAACAACGCCCGACGTACCGTCAGGCGGGGCGCGTTGCGCGGCCTGTGGTCAGTCGGGCGTGACTCTGTCGAGTGGGACCCTAGCTATTGACTTATCAGGGAGACGGTATTAACCGTGATGACTGCGTTCCTGAGCAATCCCCCACCGTCGTTCAATGGCCGCAACGATAGCGAGCAACGCGCGGCGGACAGCGACCCAAAATTCCTTATCCGGGTCAGGCGCTTCGGGTGTACGCCTCGATGATCCATCCTGCATGGCGATATATCACCCCGCCTTCCTCCGGGTCTTCCTGCTGAAACGGCGCATTGGCTAAGGTGTTACACGTGCCGCCTGCCAGTGCGCTGGACGTGTTGTGCAATGCGTTATAAATGCCTTGCGCGTAAGTGCGTAACAGCGAGTAGGGCTTGTCCTTGCCCGTCGCGATCACCTTGTAGCGCGGGCGGCTGAGGATGTAAATGGCCCCCGTCCCCATCGTCAACGGGCGATCCTCGGCTAGATACTCAAAACTCACAAACACGTCCGCCGCGTCATCCGGGGCAATGCCCTCGTAGACGGTCAGACCCGACAGGGCCGCCGCCGCCGTCAGTTTGGCGTACAGGTGTTGGGCAGTGACGCCCAAGTCAAGGCCGCTGCTCATAGCGCGTGTGTCTCATAGCGGGCGATCCCGTCCGCCAGGTCGTCGCGGATCTCGGTCATAATGCGCCCGTTGGCGTGTTCAGCGGCCCGCGCCAGCCAGGGGTTCGCGGCCATAAACCGCGTTCCCCAGTGGACATAGACGGCGTAGGGCGTATCGGCCACGACGGAGTATTCCCCGTTGCCACCTTCAATGGCATGGCTGTCCCGCAGCTTGCCCGTGTCCACTGGGACTTCCTGACGTGCGGCCACGAGCAACGTTTCGGCCCCGTGCCGCGCCGTCCTGTCGGCTAGCTGCGGTATCCCGCGCACGAGCTTGCCCATGTTATCGTTGACTTTGACATCGAGCTTGACCCGCATCACGCCCTCCTAAATCTTGACGGCCTGGACTAGCTGCTCCAGGACAATCGTGCGCGGTTGGTCTACGCTGGTTACTTCGTAGACCGTACTACCCATGACAAGGCGGTCACTCGGTAACGCGGCCGGCGTCAAGGGCAGGCCAAACGTCCAAGTGGACACCGTGCCGAAGCGTTGCGCGAATGCGCGTTCTAGGCCCGTCAGCATCACTTGCCGATAAGGAACCGTCCCGCCCGTGACCGCTGTCCAGACCAGCGTATAGCCGCCTTCGCTGTCGGTCGTTTTGGCGCGGCGCTGGATAATGCACGTCCCGGCGGTGTGCGTGTCGTTCATCTGGCTTTGCATGGCCGCCAGGTCGGCGCTGTCAATCATCATCCACCCCCGCCACGTCGGGCCGCGTGATGTTCGCCCGGCGTGGTTTGGCTTGCCGTCGGTAGCGTTCCGCCGCTGCTAGTAACATCTGCTGCTTCTGGCTGCGGCTGAAGCTCTGCTGGTCTGAGCTAAAGTCAAACTGCAAACTGACTTTTTGCGCCCAATCGGTCAGCACATCCGCCGCCGCGCCGTACACGTCAAAGCTACGGCCCGTCAGGTAGAGCGCCGTCCCCGCCTGGTTGGTCGTAAACGTCACTACCCCGCGCTGATAATCCACGTCGGCCCAGGTCGCCGTGCCACGCGTCGCCCCCGTGCTGTCCTGAATGTAGAAGACCGCCGTCCCTGCTTGCGTCGTTTCGAGCCATTGATGCCCGTCGCGGTACTCATAGTAAGCCACTGTGCCGCCTGCGAGTTGCGTGGGGATAGCCCGTAATGGTTCAAAGTAGAAGTCACAGCGATAGGCGTCTAGATAGCGTTGCAGCGTGTCATCCGAGAATACCTGCGCCGTGCCCGCCGGGTCGTTGACGAGTTCACGCAGCGTGCTAATGAGCGTGGCAAGTGTGGTACGGGCCATTAAATCCCCCACCGTTCACGGTCGATAGGTTGGGCGTGGAGGTGCGATTGATTGCCCCAGGCCGAGTGAGCCTCCCCCACGTGATCGCCTAGCTCTACTGCCGCCAGGTAGTACCCCTGGCTGACAAGCTTTTGGCACACGGCCAAATCCTCCCCTGGCATGACTTGCGGTAAGGGGCCGATGACGGGCCAATCACGCGCCCGAAACGACCACGAACACCCGCCAACGCTGTCCCGCAAGAGCGCGCGCATTCCGCCCGCGTCGAGCGTTCCTCGAATGGTATTCCAGGGGTAGACGGGTTCAAGCAGCAGCGAGCATAGCTTGACCTCATCGGGCGCATCCCGCCAGAAGGTGATTAGCCTGTCGGCCCACCCGTCATAGTAGGTGATGTCATCAGCGGTAAACAAGACGATGTCCGCCCCGCGCCGAATGGCCTCCTCAATGCCAATCGTCATGCCGTACCAGATGCGGCTGTCGGTGTCATCTACCAAGCCATTCAGCCGCCTGACGACGGCCTCTGTCCCGTCGGTGCTGCCATTGGTGACGGTGATAATCTCGACAGGCACGTCACCCCGCGTTAGGCTGAGCAACGTGTCATAAAACATTTGTTCGCGGCCCGTCTTCTTGTGGTTGAACGTCAGGCACACGGCGATAAGTTTCATAGCGACCCCGGATAGAATAGCGCCCTAAAAGCGTCCTTGTTCTCTGTCACGTAGCGCGGTAACACCGCGTCCCGTTGCACGCTGAACCGCACATCCGTACGGCCCTGGATGTCCTGACCCAACGCCACGCGCGCGCGGATGTTGGCGGGGTCTAGCACTTCGGGACGATTGCACTCCTGATGACTAAACGCCTTGATCTTAGCCGTCAGTCGCCCTACCGCGTCATCTAGGACGAGCGAGCTAAAGTGCCAGCCGCCCTGCTTGACGATATAGGGCGTGTGGTTACGGAAGTCGCGTACCCCCTGCGGCGTGACGCGCTTCAGGTAGTCGTAGCGGACCGCTTGCGTCCCGTACCACTTTTGGTATGGCTCTACATTGTTGACATAGTAGAGACAAAGCGCCTGCTCGAAGGCTACTTGATGCCCTTGCGCGGCCAACGCTGCCGCTTCTTTCACTGCTTCCGCGCTCGGTATCTCGTCCGCATCCCCGACGAGGATAATGTCATCATCGGCAGGACTGACGTGATGCGTCACGAGGTCTAACAGGGCGTTACGCTGGAATGTCTCACGCTGCCAGGGATCATCGGTGCTTGCTTGCCAGTCCAAGACGACCGCATGGACGTTAGCAGGGGCATGAGGCGTAGACAAAGCGGCCTTGGGCTGGCCCGTGAACGTCTCGGTGAATTGGAGCGCGATATGCGCATCCACCACGCCGCGCAACTCATGGAGGCGGATGTCCAGGCACTCGGCCTCTCCGTTGTAGAGGAAGCAATCAATGACGGCCACTACTTCTTGCCGCCCTTCCGCATCCGTTCCAGCATGGCGTTGTGGTCGCTTGCCGTCGGCGGCATTTTGGGCATCTTGCCCATGTCGGGTTTCTCCATCGGCGGCACGGGCGGCTTTTGCGGTTTCGCGGGTTTCTTTGCCATGATTAAATCACCTTTCCTACATCATCCAGCCAGGCATTGAGGAACAGCCGCGCCTGGGTGGGCAAGAGCGCCGCGCCCTGAGCCACGGCGGCCAGGTTATCCAGGACACTCCCCTGTGGATTGATGGCCGTCGCCTTCAGCCCCGCGCAGAATGCCTCGGTGTGCATCATCCCGTACATCTCTTTTTCAAGGTCAATCAGCCAGTTATGCGGATTGCGCTCCTGGATGACTGACGGCTCGCCAAACAGGACGTGATAATCTGTCGCTTCCATGACGCGTAGCGCCATAAACGAGGCCCAGATGTCGTCATAGCGGCCAATGCCAGGCAGCACAAACGCCAGCGGGGCCAACTCTCTCACATAGGCGGTATTCTGGCTGTTAATCGGCGTCCAGGTCGTGCGGGGGTTGACGTAGATGCCATTAAGAGGGATGCTGTCTTGTTCGCCTAGATAGTAACCTGTCACACGCGGCCCGCCGCCTGGATAGCGGTCAATGGCATTGATGTCAGGATCACCGTAAATCAGGCCATTGACGACGCCGACTCGACACGCGCCCGCGTCAACGGGTTCAGGCTCCGGGGCCGCCGCCGTTGGACGGAGCGAGAACGGGAAGCCGCGATAGTAATAGTCGGGGATTGAACGGTCCCCCAGGTTGAACCAGCCGCCAGCCCCGCTGTCCCTTTCGCCCTGCGGCCCTGCCAACGACTGATGCAAGCCCTGGAAATACCATTCATGCGCGGGCGCGTTGTCATCGTCCACACTCAGCACCACGTCCGCCCCGCTGCGGATGGCTTCCAACAGGGCGATATTCCGGCGCTGGATGCTGCGAGGACCGATGATGTCAGAGCATTGGTAGCCGAGGCGGTCCTGCTCATGGAGGTCAAGATAAACGGCGTTGCCGAGTTCCTGGCACAGCGCCCGTACCTCGTCGTGTGGCGTCTTGATGTCGCCCGCGATAATCATCAGCACGTCAGGGTCAGAGGCGCGGTACTGACGCAATACCCGACAGTCACCGATGGAAGTAGTGAATAAGGCGATGTCCGTCATGCGTTCACCTGCTGCTCAATCCAGGCGTAGGTTTCCCGTAGTCCTACTTCAAGCGGCGTAGACGGCTCCCACCCTAGCACCTCACGAATGAGCGTGTTGTCCGAGTTGCGCCCCCTGACGCCTTCCGGCCCGCTGACATGGATGATGTTGAGGTCCACGCCCGCAATCCGCATTACGATTCGCGCTAGGTCGTTCATAGAGATCAGGCGGTCGCTGCCGATGTTCAACGGCTCGGTATAGTCGCTCTGCATCAGGCGGTATAGCCCCTCAACACAATCATCCACGTAGCAAAATGACCGCGTTTGCTCTCCGTCGCCCCATAGTTCCATCGAGGTTGCGCCGTCGCGTTTGGCTGTTGCCACCTTGCGGCAGAACGCGGCAGGCGCTTTCTCACGGCCCCCGTCGTATGTGCCGAGCGGCCCATAGACGTTGTGCAAGCGGGCAATGCGCGTCTCGATGCCATAGTCGCGCCGATAGTGACGGCACAACTCCTCCGTCACCAACTTCTCTAACCCGTAGGCGTCCTGTGGCGCGGCGGGCCAGGCGTCACTTTCCTTTAGCCCTGGCACGTCCGTTTCAAGTTGCCTGTACTCAGGATAGACGCACGCGCTAGACGTGTAAAGGTAGCGCGTGTGAGGCATCCCGAATCGCTTTGCTTGATAAAGAGTGTTTAGGTTAATCAAGGCATTGTTATGTAGAATTTGCGCGTGATGTGCTGAGATAAAACCCATCCCGCCCATGTCGGCAGCAAGCGCGTACACCTCATCAAACCTCGATGTGCCACGCATGGCAAACGCCGCCCACGCGCCATTGCTTTCACGTAGGTCGATCTCGAAGAACTCATCCGCCGCGCTCTTGCCCCACTCTGGCAGCTTCACGTCCACGCCGCGCACCCAATAGCCCCTGTCTTTCAGGTAGCGGGCGAGATGGCCGCCTACGAAACCCCCAGCCCCTGTGACCAATGCGCGCTTCATGGCGTACCGTCCTTCCGCAGGACAAACCCCAAGTCGCCCGTTGGCGTCGGCGGGTTGGTGTACTCTACCCGCTCTACAATCCACCACTTGTCATAGCCAGGGCCAAAGTAG
>CALMSM010000188.1 GCA_937872425.1 uncultured Candidatus Saccharibacteria bacterium | reverse complement strand
TGGACGCAACCGCAATGGCGTGCGGCGCATCAACTGGCGCAGGATGCCGGCTTGTTCCGTGTCGTCAACCGACAAACCGAGTTGTTGGTTGACGATTTGAACACGGCGCTCAGTATGCTCGACGTGTATGCCGGAGCGTCAGTTTCGACTGACTGACTGAACTAGTCTCGTGTGACTGACTGACTGACTGCCCCACTGGGGCGGGGAGGTAGGGGTATGAACACAGGTTTTCGCATCGCACTGTACGCCGCTGGCGGGTCAATGGCGTGCGGCATTCTGGCCGTGCTGGAAACGATGACCGGCATCGTTAGCTGGCTTGCACCGAGCGAGGTGTGGCTATTCGTTTGGCTTGCCATCGGCGTTGTGTGTGCAACCATTGCACGGAGTTATCTGCGTGGCGCTATCGCCATGCCGAGCGTACGCCGGTTGGTCATGCCGCAGCCGAAACACCGCTATGGCCAGAGAACACGGAGGGTAATATGAACAATGACGGAAGCGGTTGCGCCTGGGCGATGCTGCTTAGTCTCGTGTTGGTCGTCGTGGTGGGTATCGCCGTTAGCATGACCGGCCTACCAACCTGGGACGGTTCGCTTGCGTGGGACACCACGGCGACAGCCGATAGGGAGATGACCGAGCGTCTGCGCATCGAACAGGAGAACCAGACGGCACGGCTCCGCATCGCAGAGGGCGCTAACACGCAACGAACCTGGGCGATTGCGCTGGCGTCGGTGGCAGTCATCGGCGGCGCTATTGCTGGCACCGTCCTGATTGCACGCACGCAGGCGCAGCGACAGCCGGTCACGGTCGTCTACCAGATACCGGCGTACGTTGTCGAGGCGGCACGTCGTTTACCTGCTCAGGATGCGTACCGGCCAGAGCAGGTAGACGGTCAATGGCTGCTAATCAGCGACAAGCGCAACGACTGGATGACCGTTGACGATGCACACAGGCTGACGGGGTGAGTTTCAAAACTCGTGCGTTTTGGGTGTTGACAAAACCAAATGTTTGGTTTATACTGGATACATAGGACAGGATAAACCACTAGCAAACAGGAGATGGACAGATGAGCAACTACTACACTATCGACGCTGAGAAACTGACGAAGGTCGTGGAGATTGTCAACCTCGAAACCGACCCGGCAGCGACCGAGGAAATCATCGAGGCGCACATCTGCGCAGACTGGCACGAAGGCGAAGAACATCAGCGATGGATTGACAACGCCCGCCCGCAGGAAATCGCAGACTGGGTAGCGGCAACGGCATACAGCTAGAGTCCGAAACCGGGGCAACCCGGTCTGACCGTAGACGGTCACTGATGAGGACGCAAGCAACAAAGGAGATGGATGATGACGACGATGACGATTGGCACGAAACAGCACAATGCGGGCGTGAAATTTTACAGCACGTCCGAGATGGACGAAGCGCCGGATTGTGCTGTTTGGGTTGAAGAAACCCGAACATGGGAAT
>CALMSM010000187.1 GCA_937872425.1 uncultured Candidatus Saccharibacteria bacterium | reverse complement strand
CTTCTTGTAGTCTAGCATGGCTTCCACTCCATCAGCAGGTCGTCTGCCTCTTGCTGTCCAACGTTGGCAACCAACTCCTGATAGGCCATTGCGTTGAGTTCGGCGACTACTGCGCAATCTACGCAGTCTGGATGTAGGTCGTCTGGTAAATTCGATATGAAGTCTGCCAGGGTTGATGGGGCCATGTGGCTGAAAACTTCTCTCGCTGTGATGTGTGTCATGGTTCGTTTCTCCTTCGTCTGTCAGTTGGGGCTACAATCATTATAGCACATTAAAAACAGTTTGTCAATAGGTTTTGACACGAGTTTATGTTTCAGTTTGAAACATATTGACAAAACGATTTAACGGGCGTATACTGAATTCGACGGTTCTTGCGGGCGGGGTTTTGGGCTTCCTCGCCAGGGTTCCTCCTTCCAGTAGGTGCCTGGGACAGTGCCACCAGGCACCGAGGGCTTACAAATGGCACCAGATAGGCATTTTACATTGCGGCAGGTCACGGCGGCGCTAGACGCCAGTTTCCCATGCAAACTTATTTTCAAGAAAACTGCTGACCGGCGGGGGGCATTGCGCCTCATGCCGGTTTTGCTTTTGGAGTTGGATGAGCCGGATTTTCAATCGCTGCAGGATGTGGAGGGGGTGACGGGTTGAATCTCAAAAGCGGAACAATGAGACGAAGACTACTCAGCATGTGGCTGGCCATGGCGCTCCGGGCGATGGAGCGGGCGGCCGGCTACAGCGCCGAACTGCTGGCTGATCGTCACCTGGACGACCTGGCGCTCAGCTACCGGATTTTGTACCGGGCGGTCATGGGCCGGCCTGCGCCTGTTTTCCGTGGCGTATCGGGCCGGGTTGAAGCGGCGGTCACGTCATGGGAGTTTGGCAAGCAATGAGGGTTGCGCTTGTCTGGCTTCGGGAAACCTTCAAGCCGCCATCTGGCCCAGGCGCTCGCCGGGTGGTCATGGCGTTTACGTTGCTGGTCATGGCCGGGCGCTTTGGCTTAACTCGCCTGACCTCGCCCGGCTCGGCTGCCAGAATCAACGTCATTCAGTCATGGCAGTACGGTGTAGCGTTTCTGACGCTTTTCCTGGCGCTTTACTGGACGCTTGACGCTCGCCGAGTGACAATGGCCGGCTTCGTGACCAGCGTTTTCGGCTTTGCGTTCTACACCGTGCAGGCTTATGACGTGTGGCCGGTGTTCCCAAGCGAAGCCTACTACATGCTCATGGCGCTCATCCTCCTGGCTGATGGAGCCGTGATTTGGAGAACCCTACGCCGTGCTAACCGCTGAGAACATTGCACTATTCATCGTTGCTGTAGTGGTGGCTTTGGCCGTGGCGATAATCTACGACAGGCTGCACGTAGGCAGCATGGACTATCGAGAGAGCCGAATCGAAGATGAGGTAAAACAACTTCGACAGCGGGTAGAGGCGCTCCAAGCGACAATTGATCTGATGTCAGGCCGGATATTCGACCTGCAAAAAGAGAATGAACGCCTAAAAAACGAGTTGGCTCGCCTGGTTCCTTTCGGCGCCTGGCGGGCAACCGAACCGATGGTACTGAGAAAGGCACTTGAGCGGTTGACGGAAGACGAATTTAACAGCCTAGCCTATGACAGCTTCCGGGCCATTTACGACGGATTCATCACCGATCAATCGCTAAACCGTCGCAGGCAGGCGCTTATCGAGTATGCCGAGAAGCAGGGCAAAATGGACCTTCTCAGGGCGGCGATATTGACAATCAACCCGGCGGCTTTCGGATGACGACGACACCGATCACATGGGCCAA
>CALMSM010000186.1 GCA_937872425.1 uncultured Candidatus Saccharibacteria bacterium | reverse complement strand
TGTTGGTTCTGTAGTAGATGAATGAAATTGATGGTATCGTTGTACTGTTAAGTTTGTATCTACATTGAGGGCTTGCGCCCAACACGCTTTCCAAGCGTGCGCCATAGGCCACTAGGCGACCCCTCCTTGGCTTGGAGACTGTGGATAAGTGTCCGAAACGAAATTATAACGTAAAAAACTGCAATTTACACCTTGCATATTGTGGAAAACTCAGCGTACAATTATCCACACATATGCCTGTTATAGAACTCAAAGACGTCAGCAAACTGTACGGCTTCGGCGATGCAACTACGGTTGCACTCGACGAAGTTACTCTGACGATCGAGCCTGGCGAGTTTGTCGCTGTGATGGGTCCAAGTGGAAGTGGTAAATCGACACTCATGAATACGATTGGTTTGTTGGACCACCCATCACACGGTGTTTATAAGCTGGGCAACCGACCCGTGGCTCGAATGCGCAGTAGTCGCCAGGCCAAGGCTCGGCGCGATACGGTCGGCTTTGTATTCCAGTCGTTTAACCTACTGCCAAACATGACGGTGCTCGAGAACGTTGCCCTTCCCCTCACCTACAAAGGCCTGACTAAAACGCGCCGGTTGAAGCAGGCCGGACGTGTGTTGGAGCGCGTGGGGCTGTCTGACCGTGAGTATTTCTACCCTTACCAACTAAGTGGTGGTCAGCTGCAGCGCGCGGCGATTGCTCGTGCATTGGTTAACAACCCAAGCATCATCATCGCTGATGAGCCTACGGGCAACCTAGACAGCGCGTCATCACGGGTGGTCATGGAGGTGTTGAGTGAGATTCATCAGATGGGTAGTACTATTCTGATGGTGACACACAATCCTGAGCTGACGCGATATGCCAGCCGTGTGGTGTTTATGCGTGATGGAGCGATTATGAGCGATGAACAATCTGCGATTGGTGAATTGCCAGAGATGATCCGCCGCAGGAGTTTCTTTGTGCGGCGCAAGACGATGGCAGATGATGTAGCGGGTGTATCGGCGCTTATGAAGCCAGTACCAGACACACCAAGCAAGCGCCCTGCTGTCAAAAAATCAGCCAAAAAGCCAGCGACTCGCAAAAAAACATACACTGCCAAGAAGCCGGTCGCGAAAAAAATTAAGAAAGTTGCGAAGTCGTGATTGTACACAATCACATCAGGCTGGCGTTTGCATCACTCATTGCATATAAATGGCGTAGCTTGCTGACGATGTTAGGTGTGATTATTAGCGTGGTGAGCGTTGTGACGATTGTGGGCCTGGGCGAAGGTGTTAAGCATCAGTTGGTTGGCCAGGTTGAGGCATCGGGTAGCGATTTGATTACGGTACGTGGCGGTGATGTAGCTGGTGTTGGCCATGGCGGTGATTTCTCCCCGACCGATTTAGCGAATGTGTTTAGCCGCACGTCGCTGAACGAGCGTGACCTTAAGACTATTGAGCAGACTGAGGGCGTGGAGTACGCCGCACCGTTTGCAACGATTAATGGAGACGTAAGACTGCCCGATGACGCAGAGTCCCGCAGCGTGACGGTGATTGCGACGAATAATCGAGCGGCCCAGGCACTAGGACAGTCTCTGGTGTCCGGCAACTTCTTTGGCCCAAATGACAGCAATGCATCAACCGCAGTTGTGGGCAAGAATGTCGCAGAGCAGCTATTCAAACAGAATGTGCCGATTGGGCAGAGTTTTGAGCTGCGTGGGCGTAAGATTACGGTGGGCGGTGTGTTTGCACCGTTTGACTTTAATCCACTCAATCCAGGGCTTGATTATAATAATGTGATATTTATCCCCTATGGGTTGGGCGCAGAGCTTGCTGGGTCGTCCCTGCTGCCCTATCAGGTGCTTGTACGGCCCGTAGACGTATCCGTGGTAGATCAGACGGCTGATAGGCTGCAAGAACGCGTGAGCCAAGCGCACAATGGCCAGCAGGACTTCTCAGTGCTTAAAGCATCGGATGTGTTGAGCTTGGCCGATGGCATGCTAAATTTGGTAACGAAATTGGTAGGTGCGGTTGCGATAGTGGCGTTGGTTGTGGGTGGCGTCGGGATTATGAACATCACGTTGGTGTCAGTCAGTGAACGGACGCAAGAGATTGGCGTACGCAAGAGCGTGGGCGCAACCAACGGGCAAATATTGGGGCAGTTCTTGGCGGAAGCAGTCGTGTTAAGTTTTGTTGGAGCCATCTTGGGGATTATTCTGTCGCTGTTTGCTAACTATTTCCTGCGATTGCTTACGAGCTTTGAACCGTCGTTTAATGTGGTTGTTATGGCTGGCGCTGCTTTGGTTGCTGTGCTAATTGGCAGTGTGTTTGGCGTGATCCCAGCGGTTAAAGCTGCCCGTAAAGACCCGATTCAAGCACTCCGGCGGTACTAAGTGAAGCTTACTCTGGTCTGTGTGGGCAAGGTGCGTACAGAGTTTCATGATCAGGCAATTGCGCATTATATTGAACGTATTAAGCGCTGGGTACGACTCGATGTCGAAATCATACCGGCCTCTGATGACGAGCGAGAGAGTGCAAAGCTGCTTGCGCGATTTGGCACCGACGATATAGTTGTACTTTTGGATGAAGTCGGCAAGAATTGGTCGACTCCAGAGTTGGCGGCACACATTGAGCGCTGGCAAAATCAATCAGTACGGAACGTAGTGTTTGTGATTGGTGGTGCGTATGGCGTGACTGATGAGGTGAAACGGCGAGCTGATTACGTGTGGTCGTTTTCGCGGCTCGTGTTTCCTCATGAATTAGTGCGACTATTGCTCAGCGAGCAGCTCTATAGGGCCTATGATTTGATTCACGGTGGTAAATACCACCATGATTAGGGTCTAGCCACAGTTTCTGACTCTGCTATACTGGCCCGCATGGTAACAATGAATACAGGGGTCACACCCTATCTTATTCAGGACCATGATGCAATCACACACGAATACCACTCACCGAAGCACTATGTGCTTCGCGTTAGGGACTTGGCTCCCAACGAAAAGCCACGCGAAAAGCTCCTCCGCTATGGCCCTAGTGGCTTATCCTCCGCAGAGCTGATTGCAGTTGTGCTCGGGGTGGGGACCCGCCGAGAAGAAGTTATGGCGATGTCGCAGCGCATACTCAAAGAGTACGGCGACCGAGCCATTATCCACGAGACAAACCCAACCAAGCTTGCGAAGTCATTGGACATACCCCAGGGTAAAGCCTGCCAACTAGTGGCCTGCTTTGAGCTGGGTCGGCGTTCGTTCGCACGACAGAACGGAAAGCCACGCTATGTGCGGACAGCTCGCCAGGCATATGAATGTGTGCAAGATATGACGAGCAGCAAAAAGGAACAACTGCGAGGGCTGTACCTCAATACGCGCTATGAAGTTATTCATGACGAAGTAATCAGCGTAGGGAGTTTGACGGCCAACATCGTCCATCCACGCGAGGTGTTTCAGCCGGCAATTGAATACGGTGCGGTTGCGGTGATTGTGGCGCATAACCACCCGTCCGGCACGCCTGTGCCTACAGAAGACGACAAAGAAGTTACTCGCCAGTTAATGGAAGCGGGTAAGCTGTTAGGTATTGATTTGATAGACCACTTGGTAGTTGTGGCCGATGGGTACGAAAGCGTCATGGAGGGTTTGTCATGAGTGACGAAGACCTGCATTATCAGATTCGTCGTAAACAAGTGCTGATGCATCATTTCCCTGCCGATTCGGCAATCCTCCAGGACTCTGTTGATGATCCACATCATGAGATTACGGTTAGAGTGCGCTCTGGCCAGTATTTTGCCTCGCTGGCTATGCAGTTAGAAAACTTGTGTGATGACCCCTATATTGACCCAGAAACATTCAAATACATCCTCCGTAAATTCGCCGAAGAGCTTCTCTATCTCCAGGACGCTTACATAATTAGAGCTAAGCACTAGGCTTAGTGCCGGAATGTAGTATTGACCACACCTGTATATCCTATGGGATCTAAAAAAAACTGGTAATGCTTGGTTCTGGTGCTACACTACATGAAACATATACGGAGGGTTATCGTTATGTCAGGAATGGAACGCCAAGAATTCTTTGCAACAAGGAACGGCGTCGCCCTGACGTATGATGATGTAACGCTTCAGACTGCCCGAAGTGAGTATGGGGCGCACGAAGTTGACATATCAGGCAGATTTACTCGGAATATTGAGCTGACCTTGCCGTTTGTAAGCGCGGCGATGGATACTGTCACGGAGTCTCGAACTGCAATTGCTATGGCAAAGATGGGTGGCATAGGTGTTGTTCATGCAGGCTTATCCATCGAAGACCAGTACGGTGAGGTTCGAAAAGTTAAACATACGCTGAGAGATGGGTTGGTTCATAGGCCCAAAACGGTCACACAAGGGATGACACTGGGGTCTGTACTAAGAAAGATGGAGGCAAAAGACCGTACGTTTCGTACGTTCCCAGTCATTGATGGTGGCAACAAGTTAGTTGGTCTTGTGACCCAGAATGACTTTGATATGTTTGGCGAATCGACTCGTATATCACGTGCGATGACCCCGCTCGATCAAGTTGTGACCGCTGTCGTCGGTACGACCCTTAATCAGGCACATCGAATCATGCTAGGCGCAAAAAAGAAGACGTTACCCGTGTTAGAAGAAGACGGCAGCCTGGCTGGTCTATACATATGGTCAGATGTTGTAAGGGCGCTTAACGAAAACCCGGACGGCTATACTCTGGATGCCGAGGGGAGGCTATGCGTAGCTGCTGCCGTTCCGACTGATGAAGCCGCGCTTGATAGGGTGCGACGCATGGGGAGATACGTTGATGCAGTAGTACTGGATAGCGCACAGGGCGATTCAAAGTATGCGTTCTCTACTCTGGAGCTTATACAACAAATCAGGGACGAGTACCCTCACCTCGATATTATGGTCGGAAATGTTACCGATGGGCCCTCCGCACGTGATCTTGCTGAGGCTGGAGCAGACGCAGTTAAAACTGGGCAAGGCCCCGGCTCAATATGCACAACGCGTCGGGAGACTGGCATTGGTACTCCTCAGGTAACAGCGGTGTATGAGGATGCAAGACACTTGGAAGGTATGGGTATTCCTCTCTGTGCGGACGGGGGGATTGTGAACCATGGTGACCCCATCAAGGCATTTGCAGCTGGTGCAGAATCGGTGATGATGGGCAGCATCCTTGCGGGCACAGACGAAGCACCTGGCGAAATTATCGAGTATGAAGGCGGGCTTTACAAAGAGTACCGCGGCATGGGCTCTGCTAGTGCGCTTAAAGATAGTGCGAGCGCTCGCAATCGATATGGTGGCAGCGTAACCCGAATGCCGCGCCCTGAGGGGATTGAGTCACTTGTGCGGTATACGGGGTCTGTAGAGGATGTGGTTGGCGCTTTCCGTGACCTACTCGCAAAAGGAATGTCATATGTTGGTGCCAAGGATTTTGCCTCCTTGCGCGAAAATACACATTGGTGGCAAGTCACAAATAGCGGCATCAGAGAGGCTCGCCCCCATGACGTGTTGCCGCTACCGTCAGATGTCCTGGGCCGCGCAAGATAAACGCTAGCGGACTATGACTTGGTCGCGTTGGTAGCCCACGCCAATCATCTTTATGGGTACGCCGGTTTGCTCTTCTATGAATTCTATATATCGTTGTGCTTCTTTTGGTAGATCGTCGTATGTGCGGATGCCGGATACGTCTTCCCTCCAGGTTGGGAGCTCTTCGTATTCTGCGGTTGATTGCTCGATTTTGTAGGCTGCGTCTGGACTAACGTCGAGTTTTTTGCCTTTACGCTCGTAGCTTGTGCAGACGAGTACGCTTTTGCCGTAGCGGGGTACCCAGTCAAGCTTTGTCAGCGCCATTTCGGTCGTGCCGTTGACCATTTGCGCTCGGCGAATGGCCGGGAGGTCGAGGTGACCAAGCCTGCGAACTCGCCCTGTTGTGGTCCCTTTTTCGGCGTCAACGGTTGTCATGTCTCCATGAATTTGCCTCAAGAGCGCCTCGTCGTTTATCTCGGTAGCAAATGGGCCGCCACCAACATGGGAGGGGACGGCCTTAGAGACGCCGATGACTCTATCGAGATATTGAGGGCTAACACCAAGTCCGGTGAATATGCCGCCGACTGTGGTTGATGATGAGGTTGTGGCTGGGGACATACCGTGGTCGACGTCTAGTAGGTAGGCCTGAGCACCCTCGGCCAAGACATTGGCGCCGTCTTTAAGCTGTCTATTCAGGTAGAGTGTGGTGTCGGTGATGTATGGACCAAGTTCTAGCGCATCGTTGACATATGCTTCTGCGGCCTTTTTGGCATTGATCCAGGGCAAGCGTTTCCATAGTCGTTTGGCAGTTGTCTTCCTGAGGCCTTTTACTATCATGTCAAAAAGTTCGTCAGGGTTGTTATTGATAATCTCAGCACGAACACCTGCCCGCATATATTTATCAGCGTAGGCCGGGGCGATGCCCGACTTGGTTGTGCCTTGCGCCCTTTTGCCGCCTTCGCGTATTTCGTCAATAGATATGTGTTGGGGGAGAAGTAGGTGGGCTGCTGAGCTTATCATCAGATGGTCTTCATCTACGCGAAGGCCCTTTTCGCGCGCAGTTCGGATTTCGCCCAAAAGTTTTGTGGCATCAACAACCGTGCCATTGCCAATGACGTTCATGACATGATCACGAGCGATGCCAGATGGCATAAGATGCAGGTCGAATTCATCACCGTCAGGGGTGACGACGGTGTGGCCAGCGTTGGCCCCGCCATTAAAACGAGCCACGATGTCGTGGTCTGCGGCAAGCATGTCCGTGAAGCGGCCCTTGCCTTCGTCGCCGCGCTGTTCTCCCAAAATTGCTGTGATTGGCATACGGCGCAAATAATACTACAAACCAAGAATATATTCAAGTTAGCTACGGTGATGACATGCTATACTTTGGCTATATGGCAAACAAAAAGCTACCATCAATAACGGATTCGGAACTGCTTGATATTGACGTACGGTTTTTGTTGGCAAATGAGCGTACACTGCTGGCCTGGGTCCGCACAGCACTCGCAGTAATCGCTGGCGGTGTCGCAGTTGCACAGCTTGGCCAGCATGATACCCAGCATAGTGCGCTGGGCACTGTTGTAGTGTTGCTAGGCGCTTCTATGGCATGGATCGGCTACTTACGCTACAAGGCGGCTAACGTAGCTATACGCAACGGGCGCTTGCCTGAGTATGGGCATGGGCCAAAATTGCAGGTGGGTGTGGTGCTGTGTTTTGCGGCGTTTGTTGTCGCCTTTGATATCTTCATACGCTAACTGGCAATGCTTGCGCCGAATTGGCTAGTCTGACACACTACAACGTATTAAATAGGAGGGTTATACATGGGTGAAACGACAGCATTACTAGTGGGTGCAGGTGGGCGGGAACATGCTATAGCTGAGCAGGTGGCACCCACGGTAGATAGACTATTCTATGTTGGCGAAAACGCCGGTATACAGCAACTGCCCAATGCCTACCAGGCTCCAGTGGGCGTAGAGGCTGGCGATTTGGCGGCTCATCTGCGACCCCAGCTCACTATTATTGGCCCAGAACAGCCACTAGTCGATGGTTTGTCTGACAGGCTCCGAGCGGAGGGCTTGGCGGTCTTTGGTCCGAGTCAAGATGCGGCCCAGCTCGAGGCTAGCAAGTACTTTGGGAGGGTTTTTGCCGAAGGATACGGTATAGCCATCCCTCGCTTTAATCTTGTCACCACTCCCGATGAATACCGTGCAGCCGTGAATCAATATGGTGCTGCCACTGACTATGTACTCAAGGCTGATGGATTGGCTGGAGGCAAAGGCGTTGTCCTCCCTGAATCACGGGAAGAAGCAGATAGAATCGCTCAAGGCATGCTTGAGGGCACGTTATTTGATGGTGCCGGAGAAGAGGGGTTGCTTATTGAGGAGCGGTGCCACGGGCCCGAAGTGTCGATGTTTGTCTTGAGCGATGGTACTAATTTCCGAGTACTGCCGTTCACTCAGGACCACAAACGGTTGGGTGATGGTGACACCGGCCCAAATACGGGTGGGATGGGTGCGTATATGGTGCAGCCTGGGCAGCTGACCACTCGGCAGGAAGAGAAACTATACGAGATAGCTCGCCAAAGCATTGAAGGAATGGCGGCTGAAGGCATCCCCTATAGAGGAGTTCTCTACGTCGGTACTATGATGGCTGAGGAGCGCGACGGTGACCCAGTGGTTATCGAGTACAATGTGCGATTTGGCGACCCGGAGGCCCAGGCGCTGATGCATCTAATGGGCGAGGACACATTTGATATATTGCGCTCGACAGACGACGTCTTGCGCGAGGACTTGTTAGTACCAAGCAAATTACTCGGCCAGCAGGCTTTGACGGTATGTCTTGCCGCCGAGGGCTACCCAAATCCAAAATATGAGAAAAACCGAGAAATCTATGGCATTGATGAGCGCTATGATGGCGTCACTATCCATCATGGTGGGACAAGGCGAGAAGATGGCGTGGTGTATACAACTGGTGGCCGGGTATTGTATGTGACTGGACGTGGCGAGACGATTGATGAAGCTGCAGCACGTGCGTATGATGCTATTGATGTGGGTGGCAACGGTGGTGGTGTGCACTTTTTGGGCATGCAAAGCCGTACTGATATCGGCTGGCAAGCTCGTCGCGCTGCCTAGGTTTCGAGCGTCTGGCTCTGTCTGTTTAGTTCGTTGGCTTCGGCGAGGAACGCGTTGTACATAATTAGGGGCCATGATTTGCTGATTGCTTGGATATTGGCAAACCTGACACCGTAACCGTAGCGCATGCGTAGAGCTTGGAGTGGCCGGTGATCAATTAGGGTCACTTCTTCGCCGGCAGTGGCTTGTGCAATAGCCTCATCGACGCTAACGAGCCTGCTGCTTTCATGCCCTTCCAGGCTGCTCCAGCCTAGGTTAATGGCGTCTTGAGGCGTTGCGACCTGGAACACACGACCTATGGCATAGTCCTCGGGCTGAATCATCTCAAGATTGAATATGCCAGTTGCGAGCCAGCCAACGTAGGCGACGGAGTGGCGCCTGATGGTGCGATCGAGTTTAATATCCCAGGGTTTGTCGCTTGGGTAGTTTTGCCAGTGTTCGCGGGCTTCATGAGCGAGCTTGAGATGATACGCTGCGTTGTCTGGAATGGGTTCTACATTGCCGCACATGACCGACGCAGAGGCAAGCTGGGATGAATCTTTGTTGACTGTACCTAAATCTTTTAACGACCACTGGACCATGTCGGGAGTGAACTCATCTGGACGGTCCTTGAGACTGCCCGCTTTGTGTAGCCTGAGGCCCCATCCAAATATCGCTGACGCAAATGTCAACTTGCGGGCCCAAGCGCCCCCTTCCCCCACTGGGATATCTTTTTCCCCTGCTAGTATGAGCCTGGAACTTTCTCGCATATGAAGAACGTCGTGTGGTAATGGCTTGGGGTATGCATCGAGAGAACGGACGGTTCTGTCATTGCCCACTATGAGATCTGCTAGCCCGAGGTTCGCATACCACGATTTCTCAAGTGGCTGGAGGGCTTCCAGCGCGGGATGCAGTTCGGTTGTTGCTCCTGATGACATCTATGTATAATAACACCGAACTGCGTCTAGGACGAGATTGTGATCTAGTATGTACCGATGAGAGTCCACTGATTGTTCTCTAGGCGGAGGCGGTACGTTGTCTGCCCGTCGGTCATGTCAAACATGCGGATAGCGTGCTGACCCTGCTGGACGAGGTACTGGATACCGTCTTTGAATGTCAGGTGTCGCTGATTGTGTTCGATTTGTTTTGGGAATGTTTTGAGTTTGCCGAGGCTAGAAAAGAAGTAGTAGGCGTTGACACTGATGGTTTCGTTGATATAAGACATGGGTTTCTCCTGCTCCTGATGGTGCGACAATCCACACCAACGTACGTTTAGTAGTTAGTGAACGGGATTGGAGGTTGGAGCTATCCGGTAAAAACATCACACCGTTCATGCTAGTTTCGTAACGGAGAACTTGAAGAGCGCACAGAGGCCGAAGCGTGATTACTCGAGATTACCCAAAAGGTCTTATAAGCCTGCAAGTAGAAAGGCGTTGACGGCCAGTACCCACATGACGTGCAAGTAGTATAGTCCTGAGCAAAGTGCTTATGCAAGCACTTTGCCGTGTGTTTATTGCAACGATTTGGTTGCTTTTTTGCCGGAGCTACTTCTTAGCGGGTTTTTGCTGACGAGTAGCGAGTTTGAAGCCAATGAGCCCAGCTATCAGTGTGAGGGCGATACCATAGATGAGAACGATCGTCTGTCCGGTATTGCTGAGTGGGTCTGAGCTGTTAGCCCCATTGCTTGCGTTATCGGTTGTTGTGGCAGCTAGTGCTGCTCCAGACGGGTCTACAATAACTCCATCTGCCACTCCGTCATCATCGAACTCGCTACCGTCTGTTATCTGGTACTCAACAAGAAATACTATCTGGTCTTCTACGGGCATCCCGAAAAGATTGTACCCAGGGATTTCTTGGTAGCTACCATCATTCATCCATTTACGTACACTGTAATTTTCATTACCCTCCACGCCATAGAAGTATTGTCTTATAGTCGCGGTGTCACCGTTATTTGGGCAAACAATATGGAATGACACGAGGCCCATAGGATAATCAAAACCCGCATCGGCATGGTCTGTTGCTTCGCTGCCAACCTGGAATGCAGAGATACTCGTGCAGTTAACAGCCTCGAGCACTGCATATTCGTTAGTCAATGGGTTTATGTAGGTTAATACGTTTGCTTGCTCGGAATCAGCAGTGCTGTCGTCGTTCGCGTCGCCATCATTTGGCCCAGCAATCTCAACGTAGTCAGCGCTACCGTCGTTATCTTCGTCTAAGGTGATACCACATGCTAGGCCGGTCCATTGGAGGCAGGGATAGCCGCTGTTGTATTCAGGGCTGATTGCCCAAATGTCTTCGAAGTTCCATTCTGCATCTGTGTAGGATGAAAGAGTCTTCATGTCTTCTGTTGGTAAGCCAACTGCAGGGGAATTGTCCAGGTTAGTGTTTACTTCCGCGTCCCAGAAGGAGCTTTCAATCATACTATCCTCTTCACTGTATACGGCTACAAACCCGCCATACTCACCACCACTGCTTACGGACCCAGCTGCATATGAGCTCGAGATTCTTGCGTCGGCAAGTTCGCTGACGAAACCTGCGCCTTCTCCGACGGCTGTAACGTCGCTGGTGGTGTAGTTGTCCATGAGACCGCACTCAGCGCCAACATATCCGGCGAATCCACCAACACTCGTCTCCCCGTACACGCTTCCTGTGGAGAACGATTCTGCGACAGGGGCGCCGCTACATTCGAGGCTGCCAGCAAACCCACCAACATCTTCGTACCCAACTACAGCACCGGTCGCATAAGATTGCCCAGTGTATACAACACCAAAGCCTAACAACCCTCCAACGCCGTTTGCGAATGCAGCAGTAACGTCACCGGTCGCATAATTGCTGTCAACGTATACAAATTGCAGTCCACCGGCAAGGCCACCGAAAAATATACCTTCTGATTCTTCTCCTGAAACGCTCATGGAGGCCGGAGCGAAGGCGGTACATGTGGCCGCAACGCACAACATTTTTTCAGGTGAGGCTTTGGTAAAACTTAGATCTGAGGCAATTGAACGGTTGGTTACTTCTGATACGCACCCAGATATGGGCGCAAGAGAAGCGCTAGGGCCTAAGTATGTCGTCGAGAAATGTGGTCCTATGCTTGGGAAAGCTCTTATCCAAAACTTGACAGGTGGTTCTGTCTCGGCGCTATTTGACGCGTAGCTGCTTATGTCAGTGTTTTGAAGAATTTTTAGGCGCAAAACTACATGTAGTTCATTAGTGCGACCGAGATGGTATAGTACAAGCATGAAAGTTAGTCCGGTGTCGTTGTCTGCCACCCAGAAGAAGTCGTTGAGCTATGCTACGGGCGTTGCTGTTGTCGCAGGTGTCTACTTCTTGTGGAGCTTCTTCAACATCGTGGTTGTCGCGATTATTATGGCGCTCTTGTTTACTCCGCTCTACAGACGACTGGGCAAAAAACTTAGCTCTCCAAGTGCGGCTGGCGTCACGCTAATCGTTAGTTTGCTAGCCGTTATCGTACCAGTGATTATCGTGTTTGCGCTGGCGACGGTACAGATTAAAAACCTGTCGAGCAACGTGACTGAGTATGTCAGTACAGTGGACTTTGGCCGACTGGGCGATCGTGTGGTTGCGTCCACGAACGATGTTCTTGATTCTATCCCGTTTGTTGAGACAACCGTTAGCCAGGAATCCATTACAAGTACCATCAAGACTGGAGCGAGCAAGTTTGGCACGGCCTTTTTGGGCTTTATGTCGTCTGCTGTCGGAAGTGTGACTGGTTTTATTACAGCCAGTATCATGTATATTTTTGTATTTTTGTCACTGCTTCGACATGGTGAAGAGCTACTGGGTATGGGTAAAAAGCTTAACCCATTGGGTGAAGATATATCCGACATGTACATATCACGGGCAGCGGCCATGATACATGGCACAGTGAATGGGCAATTTGTGATTGCACTTGTGCAGGGTTTTCTCGGCGCTATAACGTTTGCGCTGGTTGGGTTCCCGCAGTTTTTCTTCATCTTGTTCTTGGTATTTTCTGCTCTGTCGGTGATACCACTCGGCGCGGGTATTCTGGCTATGCCGTTGGCAGTAGTGATGATTTTGTTTGGTAATGTCTGGCAAGGCATTGTCATTTTGTTGGAACACCTGATCGTGAATACAAATGTTGACAACATCTTGCGCCCCATCTTGGTGTCCAAGGAGGCGCGGCTTGACCCTGCGCTGATGCTATTGTCGGTGTTCGCTGGCATACGATTCTTCGGGTTCCTGGGAATCGTTATTGGTCCAACTTTTATGATTTTGGTAGTTACGACAATCAGCCTATATCTGGAAGTTCACAAAAAACCCAAAGCAACACAGCCTTAGAGCCTCACATGGCGATTGCTTCGTTGCCAACCTCCTCGACATATATGCACCTGCCAGGGCATAGTTCAGCAGCCTCTATGACATCACCCTCAAGTTCTTGTGCTACGAGTACTTTTCCCATAAGGCCCGTAAATTCTGGTGTATTTGGGTCTGTTTTGCTGTCCTGCTTGACGTGAGCTATGTAGTCCTTGTCCATAAAAAAGTGGCGCGGGGCAATCTCTGGACACTCACCACAGGACGTACAATCATTTTGGATTATGGATACTTCTATTCGTGGCATAGGACACCTTTCATCTAGCTTATGTAGCCAAATTGTAGGCGCATATGTAGGGCCGGTTCAGTGACCATCGTCACCAACTCACTAGGAAAATATTGTAATAATTCCGGTATCGTCTTGGGCAATAAGATGTTTTTGCTTGAGCCTGCTCAGCGCACGAGTGATAGATTCTCTCTCTACGCCAAGCATGTCGGCAAAATGATGCTGTTTGAGTTTATACGGCAAACGAAATCCTGTGTTTGCGGGGGTGCCATGCTCCTTAATTAGTACTCGGATTGATTCAAGTAATCGGTCTTCTAGTTTAGTAGCTTGTAAATCTATGACTCGTTCCGCAAATATGGCCAGCTGTTCAACGGTGCGGTGCAGGATATCATTGCAAAACTCTAAATCGCTGCTCAGCTTTTGCAGGAACTCTTCGCGCCCATACTTTGTGATGGTCATTGAGCTAATCGCCTCATAACTTGCACGCTGCTCGGTATTTTTGAACGTGGTGAGTACCGGGAAGTATGAGCCAGGACCGTATATGAGGTGGATACGTCGCTTCCCCGTCGACTCGTATGTGAATGCAATGACGTAGCCTGATTCAATCACAAAAACATCAGAGTGATTAGAAAACGGCGAGTAAACAATATCACCAATTGCAAAACGAATCAGTCGGTTTGGGCTTGCCATATGCCCAGTATAGCGCACCCAGCATTTTGTCCTTGTTGTGATAAACCTGCGCTATATTAGATCGGTTTTGAAAATATCCTCGTCCTTTACCAAAACCTGGATAGGGCCTTTGTCTGGATTGTCATCTTCTACGGCCTGTACATATGTCGTTGCTCGCGTGGTGTTGAATTTTTCAGCCTGCTGTTTGCTGAGGACGTCAAGGTCGAGTCCCTCTGCCTCAAGACATTTTTCCCACTGTGCGTAGCTACTTTGTTGGCCCTCTGGCAAGAGTCGAAGATGCGCAATTCTTGCAACGAGGTTGTTGCCTTCGCTTATTACGCCCTCAGTTGTCTCAACCGCCTCCTGACACATGAAATATTCGAGTACGCCAGCTGCGACTGCGTTTAACACTAATAGGTTACTGCTAGAGCGTACTTTTTTGCTGCCAAGCTGGAATACAAGAGAGTCGTCCATAAGTATCTGAGCAGATTGCTCGCCCTGCTCGTCAGTGTTTAGTAGGGTCACAATAAATGCTTGTGGGTTTCGAGGGTGTTTGTGGATACGCAGAGCTAGTTTTTCGTCACCTTCATCCTCGAATTGGTATTCGATACCACGATCATTTAAGAACCGACGTCGCTCTTTCTGAATGGTTGTGCGGCTTTGTTCGATAAGAAGACGTAGTTCAACATCGAGGTCTTCACCGCCCTCGCTATACCCTGTTAGTTGATCAATCGGGTGGAATTCCTTTCGGTCTTCTTCATTTTCGTAGCGTATGACGACTTGTACGCCTGCTTCTCGGTCATCGATAATCTCGTGACGTCGTCTAATATTGCCAGACGAAGTAAGCTGCTCCTTGGCAACCGCCAGGCGCTCTTCGCCAAGCGTCTCCAAAAGCGAAGCTACTTCTTCTTCGGTTGGGTAGTCGCCGCCGCCAGGTATGTTCCAGTCAACAACAAAACCATCACCAAGCGGTATAGGGATGGTACGCATGCCGCCCAGCTCTTCTTCTATCTCTGCACTAATTTCGTCTGCGGTCATACCGACAAATTCTTCTGGGTCCATCATGCGCATAGCTGTGTCAAGCAGCATTTTGCCCTCTTCGCTACGAACAAGGTTGAGGAGGTCATTGGTGGGGTCTTTAATATAATGAGGTAGCTCATCCTGCGGGAGTGATGGTGTGCCGAACATAACCTCCAGGAACTCTCGGGCCTCAGGATATTGCGATACAGCGACGTTGATTGCGGTGTCTGCGCTGTGGACGCTGCTCATACCGGTTGCAAGGGTGTCGTCCACAAACAAACCAAGGCCATTGCGCATACCTTCTTCCCCGCTAAGTGCCGCCGTGCAAGCTTCCATAGCATTAATACGAAGTTTGTATGTATTCTCGCCGAGCGCGGCTACGGCAGTATGGGTTTGCATGACAATCAGCTCACCATATCGAGTGTCTCTAACGATTTGCATTGCCTCGTGTTCGCTGAACTGTGACTCTGCCTCTTCAAGAGACGCAGCCATGTCCGTGAAGTTGTTCCCCCTGTCTTGCATGCTCAGCGTGCTGAGATCACCGAGGTAGAGCTGGATTTGAGAGATTGTTTTTGCTAACCCCATGCCACGACCGTAGAGCTCTGGTCTATCCATTCGTATATTAGGTACAGTTTGGAGGTGGAACGAATATAATGATCCCGATGGCAGTAGGTCAGTTTTGAAGTGGGCAATATCTACTGCTTGTTGCATGGCAAGCGGTGAATCGGCGCATCGGAGTATCCCCCGCACGAATAGTTCATAGTTGTCCATAATCTCATCGGTCTGTCGACCTTCGGCAGCCTTAAAGTGCGCACCAAGCAGAACGTCTGTAAGTCGCTCTTGGGCAAGGGACGGCTCGAGTGCGGCTTTTATCCTTCTTCCGACAGTGTCAGGCTCTGTCTTGGTGGCAGTTTCTTTGACATGTTCGTATATTGTTTCGCCGACATACTCCTGCACCACTCGTTTTGTATTTGGTGATACATCCTCTGCGGCTACAATACTTTCGAACATGGTCCGAAGCTGTTCGGGTTCGTCGGCAAGTTCTGCGGCAGTCCATCTTTCGCGGAATCCTCGT
>CALMSM010000185.1 GCA_937872425.1 uncultured Candidatus Saccharibacteria bacterium | reverse complement strand
CTGAGCCTGAGGAGCGAAGGTCTCGTCAACCCACCGGTCGACCCAGGCCCAGTGGGCACGCCATTCGTCGGCATTCATTCAAGACTCGCGTGAATAACCTTCAGGGTGGTGGGGTCCGCAACCGCCCATCCGAAGGGCTCGTACTCCTGGGCGTAGTGCTTGCGGACATCTTCGACGACCTCTTGAGCGGTGGCTCTCGGCGTCGATGGCATCCCGTAGTCCATGTAGGCGAAGGTCCCGTCCCAGTAGCGAATCAGGCAAACGTTGTGGCCACCCAGGCCGTTGCGGTTGCCTTCCCACTCCGAGCCGCCGGTCTTGTTCCACATGACCGTCAGGAGCCTTGCAGAGCGGATATTGAAGAATCCTGGCTCGTGGCGCTCGCTGCTGAGGACTGCAGCGATATAGACCGCGAACTCGTCGCAATCACCAATGAAAGACTTGGGGTCGTTGTCGGCACGCCACTGGACAGCCGTGGGAGCGCTGATGGCGTCCCAAAGCTCGCGCCACGAATCAGGTCGCCACTTGAGTTCAGAAACATATCTCGCCAGGTCCTCAATCGAGTAGAACCGCTTGAGCGGTGCTCGTTTGGACTTGGGCTCCCAGATGGCCTGGTAGGTCAGATACCACAACCTGGAGATGCCAAGGCCGAAGTAGACCTTGATGAGGAGGTAGCGGGCAATGCGGTAAAACACGTTCATTCGAATTCCTCGGGAGTCCTGAACATAGTCACTTCGAGGAGTTTGCGGTAAATCGGGTCGACAATTTTTCGGTCAAGCGTCCTTCGCGACGGCTGTTCCTTATCGATGGTCGACGGGATGCTATACGCCGTCGTCTGAAAGTAGGCGAGGGCCGTCCTCAGCAGGTCGGCCTCTTCTTGACTGAGGTCAAGGACGACTCGGTACTCCGGGGGCGGTGGCGGAAGTTGATTTCTGGTGACGTTCATGTGAATACTCCTAGGTTGGACTTCAGTAGTTCCTGTGGGATTCGAACCCACACTTTCCGGATTTTAAGTTCGGGCCTCTACCGGACTTGGGCTAAGGAACCATATCACGAAGCTTATCGTCGGCTGCGGTGACTTCAATCGTGGCCCAAATCCTGGACCCCTCGGGGACCTGGGGGAGGGCGATGGCATGAGCCTCAGCCAGCGTAGGGGCCTCGACCCGAATGACCGGGACGTCGAACCAGCCCTTGCGGGCGGTCTCCTTGAGCGGGTACAGCGAGAACTCGAAGGTCACTGGATACCTCGGTCGACCTGCGCGCAGACGTAGGTGATGTTCCGCATCTTGTTCTTCCACATAATCCGGATATCCCACATGTCCGGGAACTCGCCGTTCCCACCGATGTACTCCTCGATGAGCCCAGTGCGCTTGACGCCGTTGATTTCGATTTCGATTTCTTACCAACCTGGTCGGCGTAGTTCATGTCGACACTTATACACGATGTTGGGTCGTACGTCAAGGACCTCGAAGAAGACGATCTCTGGTTCGTACTCGATGGCAGTTCGAACACACAAGATCGCACTTGGCAACTTCTTCGAGTACTCTTTCCCAGCTTCTCGTAGGTCCAGAAGCGATGGAGAAGTCTTTGTCGGACTTGTGATCGAAGTCCATCGCCACTGGGTCAAAAACACCACCGCAGTCCATGCAGGGGCGCGACTTGAGTTCTTGCATCTTCGCTTTGAAGTCGGCCCTTTTACCGGCGTTTGACCTTATCGCTCTTTCAAGATAGACCTGCTTGTGGTCTCGGTAGTGTTTCTGAGCGTATACTCTCTGGCACTCTTTGCACTTGTCTTGCAGGCCCTTCCGGGCGTGGAGATAGAACTCGTCCGGGGACTTCTCTGTCTTGCAGGCTGAGCAGATTTTCATGTCTTACAGATTACTGCTTCAAAAGTGCTTCAAAAGTCGATATGGGATTCGAACCCATCTTGACCCGATTTTGCAGATCGGCGCCTCTGTCCCTAGCTGGCTCATCGACATAAAACTTATTCAGCGCCCGAACCCACCGCAACCATTACAGTTGCAGTCCTTCCCTTCACACTCGGAGCAAGTACTCAGGTTGGGCGGCAACAACCTGGCCAGGTCTTTTTCGCGCATTTCAAGGCGGATCTTGAGGGCCGCGATCTCTCTCGCGTGCTCATTGAGCGATACTTGCTGTCTCTCAACGAGAGCCGTGAGCTTCTCGAAGGCACTCACGAACTTCTCCATCACGTCTTCAATCGCCATGACAACCTCCAAAGGAGTGCGCTGGACTTGCACCAGAGCCAGGTTTTACCCCAGCTACCTGCTTTCCAGACAGGTGTCGGTCCTATCCCGATCGGCGTACTCCAAAACTACTTGATGACTTCATCGATACTACAATACGTGATTCTGGTGGTCTTGCAGTAGTCTTCACGTACTTCAATATG
This sequence comes from uncultured Candidatus Saccharibacteria bacterium, assembly GCA_937872425.1. GTDB lineage: Bacteria > Patescibacteriota > Saccharimonadia > Saccharimonadales > CALMSM01 > CALMSM01. The sequence continues at coordinate 13,385 of CALMSM010000185.1, read as the reverse complement.
CTTTCGAAGCTTGAGTTCCGCTTCCTGCGGGTTTTCGGCTTCGACCAGGCGGTAGCCCTGCAGAACGTCATCGTCGCCGTACATGTAGTACACGGTCTTCGCAGTGAACTGGGCCAAATACAGCATCTGGTCTCCTGACTTCAACAAGCTCCGAGGGTTAGATTCGAACTAACACCTTTTCGAGTAACAGTCGAAAGTACTGCCAATTATACGACCTCGGAATACAACAGCGGAAAGCATCGGAATCGAACCGAACCCCCTTTTGGGGGGCGAGCCGCTTAGCAGGCGGTCAGGCGTCCATACACCTTTTACTTTCCATTTGAATCACACACCGGCTTTCCTTCTTTCGTCAACTCACAATACCGAGTGCCTTTGCCTTTGCACTCCTTGCACAGCTTTTTACCGCTCAGACGTCCACCTCGACGTCCAGTCCCACCGCAGGTCAGGCAGCGTTGAAGCTGGCCGACCAAAGAGTCGTACGGTGGCGGGACTTTGTCGTCGTGGAAGAAGGACATCACGGCTCCAGGCGGTACAGCACTTATACCATTTAGTTGCTACGACAGTCAAGCGGAGAAGTAAGGACTTGCACCTTTACCCATTGCTGAGCAGATCGGTTTTCGAGGCCGTCCCGGCGCGCTTGTCCGGTTCCTTCTCCAAAAAGAGGAGCCACTGAGATTCGAACTCAGGTAACGTTTCCATCGCCTCGGTTTTCAAGACCGGCCCATTTCCACTCTGGCATGGCTCCAAAAGTCCCGTCTCTCCGGGCGTCACGCTGGCTGCGTTTGCTTCGGCGTTACTAGGCTGGGGGTGGAATACACCTTACCACCCTTGCTGCTTCGCACCAAAAGGTCCGGAGTGGGCGACTTGAACGCCCTCGGTAGCGAATCCGCCACCTTTTACCTAGCGAGTTGCGACCTCTCTCCGGGTGAATTAAAGCTCTCCTTGCGGGTCTTGACTGGCGACCAATTCTTCGGGGAGAGTACTACTAGGGCCGTGTCGGAATCGAACCGACCTATCTCATCTTAACAGGATGCCCCAATCACCAGACGTGGCAACGACCCAGATTAGCACGGAGATGTAATCTCTCGTACATGACAACTTGTACCAAACATCCAACTTCAAAGCAAGGCCAAAACGGCAAATGCAAAGCGTGCAACGTAGAAGCTGTTTCTGCATGTAGACGTCGCCGAAAAGCTCTACTGGTCGAATACGCAGGCGGGAAGTGCCTCGCTTGCGGCTACGACACATACGCCGGAGCCCTTGAATTCCACCACGTGGATCCAACGACCAAATCGTTCACCCTAGCTGAAAGGGGGAATACCAAGCACATTCAGACCCTGATCCACGAAGTCCATAAGTGCGTACTAACGTGCGCCAACTGCCACAGAGAGATCGAGGCTGGCGTTAGGCCTATTCCAACGACGATTCCGAGCTACAGACCCGAGGTTTTTGGTGACTCCGTCTTCAGTTCCAAGAAAGGAATCCAAGGTCCACGAGCACCCAGAAACAGGTGCGCTTGCGGTGCGCTAATCAACCGCAAAAGCATTTCTTGCGTAAATTGCCACAGCAAGAACATCTAAAACGTGGACCGAATTGTCGGGCTCGTTCCCTACACCCTTGCGCTTGTCTACCCTGGCCTACGCAAACCGGCGACTCTTTGGGTAAACTTATTCAGACAGTCCCGCGTACGAGGATCGCACTCGTCTCAATGCCGTGACAGGGCACCGGCCACACTAGCGGCCTCACACGGGTTAATCAGCTAACTACGCGAATCACTACCACTCTTTCGCCTTCTTTTTCGCCACCCTCGACGAACTCACCGTCGATGATGTTGTCGTACTTCAAGCCACTGGCGGTGTCAAAGCCGTAGCCGTACATGTCTTTTACCACCACATTGGCGGTGGAGTCAAACTTCCGAAGTTCTGCAATCAGTTCTTGGACGGTCATATTCAGTCAGAATCCTTCTTCGTCTTCATGTGCAAGCAGCGGCACTTCCCAGTTCGAGATTTCTCTCACGTTCACGGTCATTGCGAACGTTGCGTCCCTGACGCCCCTGCGGTAGCCCCTGTCGAACTCTTGGCTGAGTGCCGCCCGAACGGGGGTAACTTTCCCTCACGGCGGGCTATGCTGCGGACCCCTTATGTACTCTCGGCGGGATTCGAACCCGCAACCGTCGGTTTTTGAGACCGCTACCTCTACCAGTTGGGCTACGAGAGCATATCACTAAAACGCACCGCTGTCTTGCCTTTAGACGACCCTGGGATAAGTCCCAGGAGAAGGGTTCGATCCTCATCAACGGCTCTGTGCCTACGGTGGGATTCGAACCCACAACACAACGGTTCTCAGCCGCAGTCCTCTACCAATTGGGATACGTAGACGTCTTCAAACTTTCTTTTGTGCGTCCTCATTCTGTGACAGTTGGCGCAGACAAGGTCGCATTTTTTGATTTCTGCCAAAATCTTTTCCCAAGACTTCCAACCGATAGCTCCAGCAATACCAAAGGACTTTTCACCACGTGCATGATCGAATTCCATACACCATGGATGAAACACCTGTCCGCAATCCATACAGGGCTTGTCTTTAATCTCTTTGTAAAGCAGAGCGTTTCTCTGCCTCAGCTTTACATTTGTTACTTTTGCCCGAGCAACAAAACCTTCTTTGTGCTTTTTGTAGTAGTCCCGATTGTAGCTAGAGCGACAGGTTTTGCAAGCTGTTTGCAGCCCGTCCGCCTTGGTTTTGTTGGGATGGAATTCGACGAGGTCTTTTTCGACCGCGCAAGAACTGCACTTTTTCTTATCCATTGATCCTCCAAAATTGAGATTACCGTTTGGAGCTTACAATGACGTTCGGATTCGAACCGAAAACAGCGGGTTTTGGAGGCCCGTACCCTTACCATTGGGGCTTCGTCACTATCAGGGCGATTACCGGGTACTGACCCCGGGCAAACAGGTTCACAGCCTGCTGTGCTTCCATTACACCATAACCGCCATACAGTCGAGGAACTCGGAATCGAACCGAATCCTTGGGCTTTTCAGACCCTCGTGCGCACCAGCTACACCATTCCTCGAATTAGGAGTATTCACTTGTCATCTACCACTACCACATCCAACGACGTGATGTCAACTTCTACTGCTGTACTCCCAGTGGGATTCGAACCCACAACCTCTTCGGTCTGAACGAAGCACCTCTACCAGTTGGGCTACGGGAGCATGAGTGAGAGTGGTGGGGATCGAACCCACTTAGCCGAAGCCGCCGGTTTTACAGACCGGTGCCCAATCCATTAGAGCGTCACTCTCATGCGTTTATTCTTTTGTGGGTACGGGGCGACTATGAAAGTCGTGCTGCCGATGATTCACTTTTATAGTCGACCGGTATTAAAACCAGTACGAATACAAGGAACTATCAAGGCAAAGCAGATTGGAACCCTGATTGAGGGTCGAAAAGCTCGTATGTGAGTTCTTCGTCTGCATGGTAAGCACCAGATTACTACTGTCGAACTACGTTGTCAAGCAGAGAGTGTAGGACTTGCACCTGACTTGGGCGGTTTCAGAGACCGCTGAATAGCTATTCTTCCAACTCTCTAAGGACGAGATTACCACACCCGGGAACCAAACGTCAAGTGGAACGCGCCCAAATGTTCCAGGTGGCTATCTCGGGCAAGCTCCAGCCACATTTCAGGCACTTGTGGACGTCATTGGACGAGTCACGATGGTGATGGTCTGGACCTCAAGTCCTACGAAGTTTTCCATACGGGCTGCTGTCTCTCGTCGAATTGCTTCGACGGCAGCGTCAACTTCGGACTTGGTGTAGACCTTCACGTGCAACACCTGTTGATGGGGGAAAAGTCCACTTGGGATTCGAACCCAAACTTTCGAGCTTCAAAGGCTCTCGTGCTAGCCGTTACACCAATGGACCAAATTTTACTGCGGGTGCCACCCTTGCGGAAAGCAGATTACCACATCACGGGAGGTCGCGCAATGAGATACTCGCGGGCTTGTCGGAGGGCGTTGGGGTGGAAGGCCGCCATGACTTCTTCCCAGCCTGGCTCAGGAGTCGTCCCAAAGCCTGCATCAACGAGCCTGCCCACGCAAATGGCTCCAGGGTCGCTGTGGACGATAATGCCGCGTTCTTCGACGTAGGGCAGCATCCAGACCCGACCCTCAAGGTCGGTCATTACGAAGCATTTGGAGGCCAATGGCGTAGCCGATGGCGAGCACCAGCGATTGGAGCCCTGTGGGTCTTGGAAGACCTTCAGGTCCGGGAACATGTCAAGAGCAATTCGTCCATCTACAGCCACTGGCGACTGCCTCTCTACGAGGTCGGCAATGTGTCGTTCGATATCCACGCTCACCCCCATATCTCGACAGATTACGTTCATCGGTCCTCGTCTTTCGGGTCTGCGATGATGATAATTACGAAGAAAATCAACAGGCTCCAGCCGAGTACCAGGCCGATGATTTCGTACGCTTCGAGCAGGGATTCAATCATGGGGTTTTGTAGAGTTCGTACAGGCTGACGTTCACGGGGTCTTCCAGCGTGAAGACCCTCTTCAAGAGGCCGATCCAGAACTGGAGTTCAGCCTTGCCGACCTCGTCCGAGCACTCAGAGTGCTTCTCGATTTCGATTTCGAGGTACCTACGCTTGTTGCTGGAATCCCCAAAGCGACATACATCGTACAAGGCGAGACAGACCGTCGCGGTGGTCTCCCCAATCGGGTACGTAAAAATCCACACCCAGTATTCCTTGTTGAGGGCGGACTCGTACTCGGCTCCCAGCATCTCCAGGAACTCTGAGACCGTGAACGCACTGATGGTGCCGACCGGGAGATCGACTTCGTGGCGGTCCAGAAGCGAGTTTGCTGACTTGCGAGCCTTGATGGTCAAGCAGGTGGTCTCGGGGGCGTAGGCACAAATGCCGACGCCTTCGTCAAGGCGCTCGCGATCAAAGCGAGCCCTGACGACCTTGCCGCCTACGTTCCAGAACTGGTCGATTCCAGTCACCCGGCGAAAGGTATGGTCGGAGAACCTCTCGTCCATGAAAGCCTGGATTTGTGAAGGCAACAGGCCGGTCGCTTCGAACTTCGCTTCAACTTCAGAATGAGGATCCATTATCAGCTTTCAGTGCAGAGGCGTCACGGGGTAGGGCCGCACCCCGACGGTAACAGAATGTCGACCAAATGACAAGGTCTTGCTGCCGAAGGGCAGGTGCTGTTCGGGCAAATAATGGTCCTGGAAGCGGTACCACTCACCAAGCGAGAGCCAGATCTCGAACTGTTCCGGCAACTTGGCGTCTTGCTCAAGAGCCTTGACGATTTCGTCACACACGATTTCGTAGAAATTCACAAAACCTCCGACCGGTATTCAGCCCATGAGCTTCCCAGAGTTCGTCGTCCTGGACCCAGCAATCCCCGCACAAAAGATGCCAGTTCGAGATTTGCGCGAAGTACGCGGTGTTGCTCCGACCAATCATCGGCAAAAAAGACGACTGACACCTGACACATCGATAGCCAGCGACTAGTCCTTCCCAAACCCCCATATCTCTGGCGTAAATGCCGAAGGAATAATCTGAACGATCACGCTCTTCAAGCATGTCATCTTCGTCGGTTCGCTTTGAGATTGCGAGGCCCATGAGTGCGAAGGTGCGACGGTCGCGGGCACGACGGAACCGACACTGGAGGATTTTGTGCGCGAAGAAGGCCAGTCCGGTTTTGTCGAACGTCACCGGTCGTCTTCGCTGATGTAGCGCTTGACCGAGCCGTCGAGCAGGTCTTCGAGGCGCTCATCGTTGTTGGAGATACCTGACATCAGGCGCTCGACCACGTCCTTGGCCTCCTTCAAGCCGAGACCGTACCTTTCTCGCACGGACTTGATTGCGCTGATTTTCAGGCCCAGCGACAGGAACAGGAACGTCCTGTTGACCACGTCCTCGGGAAGCTCCTCGGCGGTGGCGGAAGCGACCAGGTCCGTGAGTTGCTTGAGCGAAAGACGCTTCGGTGTATTGGTCGTCGCGGTAGCGACCATGCTCTGGCGCACGTTGAGACCGGCTCGCTCCGCGAGAGCCTTCAAGGCCGGGTTGTCGCGGATGTCGCGACAGAGGGCCATCATGTCGTCGTCGGAGAGGTCGAGAGTTTTCCCATCACGCGCGATGGTGTGTACGGGGATGCTACGGGTGGTGACTTCAAGCATTTTGTGCCTCCAGGTTTTTGGACTTATACCACGGTTCCGCAATTACTTCAAGCCGCCTTCACCCAACCTGCGACCTTGCCCTCGAAGAACGCGATGTCTGCCTTGATGGACTCGATTTGCTGGGCAAGCTGCTTTGCCTGCTTGGCGACGGCCTCGGCGAAGTTGAAGAAGTGCGAGCAGCCCTTCGAGTCCTTGACCTTCTTGCCGAACACGTAGTCACCAGCCGAGTAGGAGTACTCCTTGTCGCTGCGGTCGTCGGCCGCGATGGTGAAGGACTCCGGGATGTACTTGTTGAGCCAGTACCCGGCGGCGTCCTTGGTGTGGTACACGCTGACGGTCACGGTGATGGTCGTCGCGGTCTTGAGGGCTTCGAGGGCGGCTTCGTGACGAACGAGCGCGGACTTGATGAGGTCAAGCATATACACCGTGCCCTCGACCGAGACCTCGTAGGGGGCGAACATGTCGCCGGGGCAACCGCCGAGGATGTAGCCGTAACCCGGGCGGGTGTATCCGTGCTTGAACATCGTGCCCGTCGGCTTGACCTTCTGGTTATTGAAGCAGCAGGCGCAGGTCGCCGAGTGGTTCTTCGGGGCGACGACGACCTCAGCGGCAGGGGTGATGCCGAGCTTCTTCGCGCAGGCCTTGCAGGTGACCTGTGCCTTGTCCGTGGTGGTCATCCCGCAGATGGGGCTGAGCGCCCACTGCTTGCAGTACGACACCGTGGAACCCGAACCCTTGAACTTGCCCGCGAAGTGAGTGGTCATGGATTGATTTATACACTACGCGGATCCCACCGTCAACACCCCAACGACACTATTTCTAGGTGCTGCCGGGTCCGTTGAACTGACCCATCGCGTAAAGCTCGGTGCGTCCCGGAACCGTCAGACCTCGCTTGTCCGCTTCTGCGCGATACTGGGCGACGGCCTCCTCGTTTCGAGCGGCCTTCTTGTGGCCGAGGCAGATGGCCTCGGTGTGCAGAGCGTTTGCTAGATGCTGAATGAGTTCGTCATCGGTGAGGTTCTTCATGGCGTCTCCGGTGGTTCAGCGGGTGAGGAAGTCGTAGTCGCGGGGCGTCTCGAAGCGGTCGTGAACGGGGATGGGTCGGCCACCACCGGGGAAACGCGAGTCGCTGGAGAAGACGAAGTTGCCGCCGAACATCGGCCCGATGAGTTCGGGATTGGACTTGTCCGGGACGGCCTTGAAGTGCCCGTACCAGGACTTGCAGACGAGCGCCGGGTAGCGGTCTGAGGCCTCGATGATTTCGGGGATTCCTGGCCCGACCAGGACGAACTCGCCGTGGGTGGACGTGATGCCGCCGTTGGTACAATCCGTCGGGTCTCGCAACACTCGAACGTACATGCCCTTCATGACGCTGCTCCAATCTTGAGGCCGGGGTTGGTCATGCTGATGCTGTCGCCCACGGTCGGGGGGCTGATGGTGAACAGGTGGTGGAGAAAAGTGTCTTCGGCGGTCGCGGCCTTGAGCGTCTTGGCGATTTCCTGGGCAAGACCCAGGCGCCAGTCAACCAGAACTGCGAAGACCATTCCGTCTGCATCGGTGATTACGTAGAAGCCTGAAGTGATGGTGGGCATGGATCGATTTATACACTACGTCGGCCCATTTTGTCAACACGCCTCAGCGCTTCTTCGCTTCGGGGCACTTCGGTGCATGGCCAGTCGACATCAAGTCCTTGATATCGCAGCGGCACTTCTCGGGCTCCGTCAAGTTCATGAGCAGCATGTTCTTGGTTGGCTTTGGACCTTGCAAGACGCGGAACCTGAAGCGGTCTTCGATTCGGCCAGGTCCGACAAGGCCGTTCGGGAAGTCGCCCGACTTGGCGCGAAGCTCTGGGGCCAGCTTGGCGACGGCAGCTTCCTGTTCTTCGGCCATTTTCTTGGCCCAGCTTGGCCAGGCTTCTCGGGTGAGCGGCCCCCCAGAGACACCTGGTTCAGGCTCGTTCAGTGGCACTTCACCACAGGGGTTTGGGCCGTCTGTCAAGAAGGACTGCTTCAGGCGGGCACGTTCGTCGTCGGGCGGCGTGTACGACACACGGGCCCGCCTGAAGCAGTCCTTCTTGTGAGGTTTCGGGTAGTCATGTGAAGACCCCACAACCGTCCACGGTGGAAGAGCGTGCTCGTCAACCTTCACGGACTCCGTCGCCCAGCCAGTGATGCTGATGCGGAGGTTTCCACCGTCTCGGACCTGGTCAACCTGCCAGTTGTCAACGTTGGTTTTGTAAAGAACTTTGCCGGTCTCGTCTGTCAGCGTGAGTGTTTTCATGGTTCCCTCATCCTACCTGAACTCGGCCCCAAAGCAAGGCCTCTTCGAGGCCGAAGACGCCCTTCTTGTTGCACGCGTCGCAGTGGTACTTGTGAGCATCGGGCTCGACACCGCTGGCAACCTCGCCGCAGTACAAGCACACGCCCTCGTAGTTGTTCCCCATCTCCAGGAACTCGTCCTCGGTGACTGTCACCTTGACGCCAACTCGGGGTTTGCCAGTGCGCTTGTTGATTCCGCGAAGGTGTTGGATTTTCATACGCGAAGAATACGCTATTTAGTTTCGGCCGTCAAGGACTTCACGCACACCCCGTACACTTTTTTGCCAAGCTCCTCGGGCGAGATAATCCGTACGCCATGCTCTTTTTTGTTGTGGTGGGCAGGGTCTGAGTCAAAGGCGATGAAATTTTGGCCCAGGCACCCAATGACGACGACCCAGTGCAGTTCTTCGTCAAGGTGGATGATGACCGGTAGACCCGCCAGGACCCGCTTGCGGACAGTCGAGGTCAGCCCGATGACCGTGGGTTTGCACTCTAGCCGGCGTAGAGCACGAATGATGCCTCGGTCGTCAGTGCCGTGGCTGGTCGTGCCAGCGAGCTTCGCAATTTGTGCTTCTGGGACCTTTCGACCATAAATCCGCAAGGCGTTGGCAATCGCTGCGGGTCCGCAAGTAAATGGTCGGGTCTGGTATCTCACGAGACGTTCCAGAACTCGTCTCGGGTCATGCCCCGGGTTTTCTCGTAGTGCTGAATCCAGCCTTCGAGGTCAGCCCTGGTCGGGGTACCTTGGCCCCTGCAAGCTCCCCAGAGCCTCGCTGGGCAATCTTCGAAGGTGTGCTCGTCACAGCAGCACCCACACGCCGCGATTTCCTGCAGGAGGGCCGTATCGCCGTTCCACATGGCTTCCTGGACACGCTCACGCCATGCCCTTTCGGCCTCTTCAATTTCGGATTCAAGGTTTCGGGTCGCCACGGAATGCTTCCAGTCTGTCGATACTGTCGCAGGCGCACTGGTACTTGACCTTGAGTTCCTTCAACTCGACTTCGAGGGCCAGGGCGCGCTCTTTCCAAGATTCCTTCGCAGGTCGAGCTTTGCTCTGGCCCACCTGGAGCCGGTACAGCGTGTTCATTCTACCTGTCTCGGAATTCAGGATGGACTGCGTCGCGTCCACCAGCCCTTCGTCCGAGAGTTCGGACAGGGCCCTGATGATGGGAGCGGCCAGGGCGTTGCCCTCGACTGCCGACATTTCCCTACCTTCAGCCACGAAGGCGATGACCTGCTTGTACGTACCCTGGCTGTCGGGCATCCGCTTGAGGATGGCCAGGACGTCTTCATTGGTGGTGACGCGAATACCTGACACTTCGAGAGCGGCGATGGACTGCTTCTGAGCGATGGTCATGGGCGCATTTTACATCGAACAGCGTTGGACGTCAACACTAATTCGCGAGGACCTTGGTCTTCCAGTGCTCTACCAGACCTTTGTGGTTCTCGTCAACAGCCTTCGGGAGGACCCCGGTATGGACTGCGTGGGCACGCCAGGCGTAGAACTCGTGGTCACAAGCCGAGCAAAGCTCTGTGTCGGCGAAGTAGACCTTGGGCTCGATGGGTGCGACCAAACAGCGAACACATGGCGGGTTCTGCTTCATGGTGTCTCCAGTGAATACAGCAATTTGTTTGCCAGACGAAGGAATCGAACCCTCATAACTGAGGTACAAGCTCAGGGTAATAGCCGTTATACGAGGCTGGCGTTTCTAAATTCAATGGCTTGGTCGTACATCACCCCGCACTCGGGGCAAGTGATTTCGTACCGGTATTTCTCGGAGTTCACGGGCTTGTCGCCCTCACCCAGGATTTCCTTGGCGGACTCCATCACGACCATGGACTCGGCCTTTTCGTGCTCAAGGTCGCAGGCCCTGCGGTTTTTCCAGACCTTGGGTACGTGCCACTCGTCTTGGGGATACACTGCGGCCAGGGTCCTCATGATTTTGATGAGGGCGTGGCACGAAACGTGAATCATCGGACGACCTTACCGTCGGTTCCCCACCGGTTCTTGAGGACCTCGGTTGCACCGCTGGCAAGCTCAATGCAGAGTACCAGGTTTGCCAACTGCACGGTTTTGTAACTGTCGAACCAATAAAACGGCAAACGGTCTTCGGGTTTGGGGGTAAAGTCGGTGATAATGGCTGTGTCGTCGTGCATCACGGCAATCAGCCGATGTGTAGGGGCGGTCACTGGTCCTCCACCGCCAGCCGGAGGTTGTAGATGTCGCGGCGCATGACCTGAAGGTCTTTGATTCGGGCCGCATGAGCTTCGTACGCCTTGCGGTACACCGCCGTAGCGTCAGCCAGAGGGTAGTAGTCGCGCATGTGGGGCGGATGAACAATCATGTACCCGATGAGCCCGTCGAGCAACTCGTACTGGGTCTTGAACTGGGTCGAGAGTTCCTGTCGACCTGAGCCGTTGAGGTGGACGAGCGGTGCGACGACGCGGGCTTCGGCGAGTTCGTTGGTCATGTCGAGATTTATACACGAGCTATGGTTGGACGTCAAGTACTCCCGGAGAGACTCGAACTCTCATGCGACCAATTACCCTTTCGAGCGTTCATAAGACGCAGGGGATACAGGAGCGAGGAATCGAACTGGACGAACAAACGCGTGCAGTTGTAATCTGACTCCGTGGTGGGGATCGAACCCACATAGACCAATTACGGCTTCTTGTTTAGAAGACAAGGCCGATACACGGAGTGAAAATGAAATTTGAATGTGCAGAGTGCGCAAAACCTGTCGACAGAAAACTGGGCGAAGTCAACCGGAGCGGAAACAAACGGTTCTTTTGTTCGCACACCTGCTCGGGCAGCTTCAACGGAAGGCTGCGTGTCCGAAAAGGCAAAATGAAGATTTGCCAACAGTGTGAGGCGGAATACGAGTACAAAAACCATAAGCCGAGCGCCAGGTTCTGTGCAAGCTGTTTTCAGCAAAAACAACTAGAAACAAAACGAATCACCTTGGGTGACGTAGCGAAGCACTGTTCCGTAAGGGGTAAGCACCCCTCTTGGAGGTGGGCGTACGTTAGGACGCAGGCCAGAACTATCCACAGCGATCTACTTAGCTTACCGTGTCGAGAGTGTGGGTACTCAAAGCACGTAGAACTAGCACACGTTAAACCCATCTCTTCTTTTGAAGACTCCGCGCTTCTCTCAGAAGTAAACGCCAGAGCGAATGTTTCTCAGTTGTGCCGAAACTGCCACTGGGAATTTGACCACGGACTCCTTATATTGAAGTAAGGTCCATCGGCGGGGGCAAAACATTAGCTGTAGGTCACGGTACCGGCGAGCTTCTTGACCTTGTTGTCGGTGACCTGAATCTTGCCGATGTCACCCCGCTCTTCACCGCTCCAGGTCACCTCACCGTTGAGCGTGTAGCCCCAGGGCACGAGGAAGTTGGCAATGATGTACTGAAGCCATTCGACGTAGTCGTAGAACTTTTCGTTGCCGTCCCACGTGATGCCCGTACCGTCCTCGGTAGGGACCCACTGACACCAAAGCCCAGGCTGAGTCCGTGGTGGGCAGTTGCCGTCCGTGACCGAGTCATCGCGACCCTGGCCCTTGAAGCCGCTTCCTGCCACGAAGTACTCGCCGTCGACCCCGACCGGAAGTCCGGTCACCTCACGGACCGGGTCAGAGAGTCTACCGGTTCGGACAGAATCACGCTCCATCCGGCGTGTGTCAGAGAACGCCTGCAGGTACTTGAAGTGGGCCAGCGTGAGCGGCTTGTCGAGCTTGAAAACGCCTTCGAATTCGGTAGTGTATCCCATGGTTGCACCTTTACTTGCTGAGAACCCGCCAACAGTACATTCTTGAATGGTCGGCACGGCACTCGTCCCAGACGCTGATTTCGCCCCAAACCGAAAGCGCGATGGCTGCAACGACTACGACAGCGATGAGGCCGTACAGAAGGATTTCGAAGGGCTTTTTCACAGCATCTCCAGGAGGTAAAGACCGCCGACGACGATGATGGCGGGCAGGGCCAGGATGGCCGCTTCAGCAACCAACAGTGCGACGGAAGCTGCGAGGGCGAGCAGGTCGACGATGAGTTTGGTCATGGGCTCTTAATACAGCAATTTGTAGAGTACGTCAAGGGTTGAGGAGCTTCTTCAGCAGGAGCCTGGTGTTCTTTCGGAGTCTCGCGTCGGCATCCTTGGCCCTACAGGCCTTGCAGCGAGTGTGGCCCTTTTCGGCCTCGCCGTGATTGGGACTGGTAGCGCAAAGCCCTGCTGCGACGCGCGAATTGTACTTGGACCTGACGTACTCGCGGTTTTTCCGCGCCCAGGCAAGGCACTTGAGGCGGTTCTCTTCTTTGTGGGTCTTGCAGCACTGGACGTCGGGTGCGTGCTTCCGCTGGCACCTGATGCACTTGCCCAGGGCCTGGCGGTGGCCCACGAAACGGTGCCATGCTGCTCTTTTCTCTTCGGGAAGGCGCTGACCCCAGGGCGGCTGACCACCTGTAGAGGTCTCTTCTGCCAAAAACTGGATGAACAGCTTGTTCTTTGGTTCCATGGTCGACACTTTACGTGGACTACGAGGTGAACGTCAAGCACAAAGTCCTCGGAGGGAGTTGAACCCTCTTACCTGCCTTAGGAGTGCTGGCGCCAGTTCCGCTGGCGAGGACAAAAATCCACCGTGGGAGTAGGATGGGGGCCCCCTCTTCCGTCGTTCATACCCTTTGTTGGACAGCCTTTGTCGCTTACTGACGCAGGATGGCCATCCTGGCAGGGCTCAAGGCCACGGTGAGTGCTCCCGGGGGGAATTGAACCCGCCGTTTCTCGGATACCAGCCGAGTGGTCTACCTTTAACCTACGAGAGCTTTACTTCTTCTTTGAAATGGTTCTCGAAAGTGGGTTGTGCCCCCACTTTGCAAGTAATCTA
>CALMSM010000184.1 GCA_937872425.1 uncultured Candidatus Saccharibacteria bacterium | reverse complement strand
ATCTAGGCCAGGTAAACGACAAAGCGCTGGCTGTGCAAATAAAACTCGTGTCGCATGGTTATTGGCCCCGCCAAATCGAGGGTCAAAACTATGCGGGCAAGGATAGATTTCCGCAGTCGTGTTTGTGCGACTGTAGTCACGTGTGGGACTCAGTGACATTGGGAAAGTGCTTACACGAATTGACGTGCGAGCACTGTGGCAAGAAAGTCATGGTAGACAGTTCGGATTAATTCGCCACCCGTCGCTAACATCGAAGCAGGCTGGCAGTCTGGGCGGGTGGTATCAATTTTAGGAGAAATTTAGCGGCGTAAATCTGCTCCTGGTGCCAACAAGCCAGAAGCGGTGTGCCGAAAAGTTAAAGTGCTAATTTAGTCCCCAATCGGCTCCACTTTCTCTTGCCGGTTCACATACCCCATTCATCCCCACGGCCCCGGCTATCATGACGGTAGCCGGGTTGATGGGGGGAAGGAAAAAATCATGCGACGCATCATTAGACAGAGCGGCTATATATTTGCTCAATATGCAGATGCAGCCGGGAAGACAACCACGGAGAATGTGTACGATGAAGCGCAGGCGGCGTGGTGGTTTGATGAGCAGGAAAAGCCCGGCTGTCATAATGTGTATGTCGTTAAAAATGGGTTGGTGAAAACTGACTATTGTGGAGTTTACCAGGCGCATCTACGGCACTCAGATAGCACAGAGATGCGCCATTTTTCAGAATTGCACGCTGCAAAAGCATGGTTGGAGTGCGACAGGATTGCGAATGGCGTGGCACAGGCTGGCGAATGGCAGCAGGTTGGATTGTTTGAGGTGACACAATGGCAACTCAATTAATTTGCAGTGTTTGCGGATTACCAATCACAGATGATGATTATCACGATAGTCACGCTTTAGACTGCCCGAATTTTGGCCTACACAACCAAAACGATCCAGACGATATGGTTGATTGCGATTGTGATTTGCCATGTCATGCTGAGTGCTGTCCAGAGTGCAGCAACAGCATGGCGTTTGCTTGCAGGTTGGATTGTTTGAACGCTGAAAATATCTTTTATTAGGTAATCCCATGACGGAGACGAAAGACGAGGATCAACAGTGACGTTAGAAAGAATTCTGCGAGGGCGAATCAAAAAGAATGGGGCAACCGCTGAGATTGACGCATACGTTGATGGCGTGGGACGTATCCACATGATTGTGGTTGGCTCGCCTGATGAATTGTGGCCTGAATTTATTGTCACCGGCAACAAGGTGACGCCAGTAGGGGAGGAAAAAACCAATGGAACAAATGTACGTAATTGACTGGCCGCACCTATGGCGGCTGAATCGGCAATGGCGGCAATGGATGGAAGCGAATAGCGAGTTTGTCACACCGAATACGATTGATACCCTCCGGTATCTTCGCATTGAGTGCAATGAGGCTGCTGACGTTGAACTGCGCAACCGGCTGTCGAAACATCCACGCAATAACGGGCGAGACAACACCGTGCATGAGGAATTGGCCGACGCTCTTATGCTGGGATTGACCGCACTGCCTGATCCAGAAAAATGGATCGGCGCACTATGCGATGACATTGATGTCACAGATGACATTGATGTCATAATGGATAATATCTGCGACCAGGCAAATCAGGCAGTAATTCTTTTCGGCGATGGCTCTCATGCGTGGTTTTTGTGGACAGCAGATTTAATAGTTGCTATCAGTCGGTATCCCGGTATGCTCACGGGTTTTGAGTTAAAAAAATGTTGGTATCGGCTGGCCTGGAAACACGCCAGCAAGGCAATGGACAGTTACCCAGAGGAATTGAAACCGTGGACGTAACTGCACACCAGGCGGCGCCACTCACCAACGCCACACGCCCATTGTACGAGCGCATGGAAGAATTGCGACGCCCCACCGACTGGGCAAGCAATCTTGCCACACGATACCAGATTGCAGAACTGACAAATCAAATCTGGCGTGCTGCGAGAAATGCACCGAAGGATACCACTAGCGAGAGCTAGTTATCTGCGACGCCGGGAAAAGCATGGCAATGTCTGCCATGCTTCCAAACCAAAACTATAAGTAAAACCCCCGGCGTCGCATCATTCAATTTACAGGAGAATCGACAATGAATTGCACTAAATATAGCATCATCAGGCCACAAGCACGCCAGCAGCAGGGGCGATTGCTGGCGCTATTTATAGCAGCCTTTTTACTCTCCCTATTGTTTGCAGCGTTACTCTACGGCAGTCTCCACGCCGCAGACCTATCGATGCAAATCCTCATCAGCGGCCAACCGGCAAGCCACGCAGAATACACGCTAGATGGCGATGCGGTCAGCGTACCAGGCCGGGCCCTACTACACGGCTTTGCTGATGAGGCGGGCATGATTCATGTCAGCGGCATCGCTACAGGCACATGGACGCTGTACACAGGATGCCTGGCGCAATCCGTGGAGGTTGGTGAGGTGCAGGGACAGGTAATCCAGCAGGTTGACGCTGCGTGCGTGGTGTGGCTGCCGGTAATCAGCAAATAGCACACGGTGCAGATGTTGGTAGAGCCGGGACAATCCCGGCTTTTTGTTTTCTGCCTACCAGTTTTGATTTTAGCATAAAATCGTAGGGTAAACGTATAGCAACGTGTTTGATTTTATGCTATAATAGAGGCATGGAAGGGTGAAACGAAGTAGCCCAGTAGAGGGTAGGAGAAGCAAAATGAACACCAAGCAAATGGTTATCGATGCCCTGAGCAAGATCAGTGTACGTCAGTCAGAAAAATCAGCAGCGAAAATCGAGCGCAAGATTGAAGAGACCGCCGAGACGCTAGCTCCGATTTGTGAAGAAAAAATGTTGCTGCTGACAAAAGGCAGTTCGTCCCCAACCACCCAAAAATCATTTGAGCGCCTTTACCTGGAATACCCAGGCGCAAGCCACAACAGCAACCACAGGGCATATGCCAACGTGATTGCTGAATATGAATGGCAGACCAAGAGCAAATATGGTTTTACTCCAGTTCCGCAACGTGAGTTTTTGTCGGCGTGTGACACGTTGGTTCGCAAGGCGCAAGCAGCCGAACCGTTCGTCGGTAACGGCGAGGCTGAATCGGAATAACAATCAGTGGCAGGCCCGCCGCCATAGATGCGGGCGATAAAATTATGGATAAAAATTGTATGGGATTTGATGGGTACAATATCGTCGATAATCTGGAAAAAGCGGAGTTACGGCGGTCTGATTTTGGCGAAGGAAGAGCAAGCACTATTCGAGATTGTTGGATTGATGACGAGCAATTACATGTCTGGATAAGAATTTCTCGTCTTACCCAGACAGAACAATTACTAATGCGTTCTGCATTACTGGCCAGATCTAATTTCGTTTCAAATGAGTCAGATGATCCCCACGAAACATTTGTATTTTCTCTCACGCAATAGCTAGTCGCCCGCTGGTCGGCATTGTAGGCCAGCAAGGATAATTATGCGAACAATAACCGATATGGGCCTTGTTCACGGCAAGCCAACATTCCATGTATCCGGCAACCCCACAGTGAAAGATCTAATCGAGGAGGGCATAATCATCGCCATTCCTGATCCGCACGAGGGGATTATCTACAAGCGCCCGCAGAAATGTAGCGCCATCGAACTGTCTGCACGTCTGACCGTCGAAGAAGCTGCTGCCATCACGGCGGCATGGAACGAAAAATTAGACCAGGTGAAAAATGACGAATAATCCTAAATCGCACCCCGGCAACGCCAGCGGCAAACGTGGCCGTCCCTCGCATTACCCCAAACCTGACGGGTCAGTCACCCGCCGCCTACACAGCAATGCGGGCAATTCGTTGCCCTGCGCCATCCGTGCTGAGGGTGGCATCTGTGGCAAGCCTGCATATGTTTTCATCGCCTACCCGCTGGTAGAGACAAGCGTACGGGCTAGCCCAGGTATGTGGAAGATTCAGCCCATGTGTCAGGAGTGCGCACAGGCAGCGCGAAGGCGTACGAATAATACGATGACTATCCCCAAAACTCTGCCAGAAATCTGCCAGCAAGGTTGTTAGGAATCCGGCAGTGAGGTGATTGACGCAGCGCCTTTTTTGTGCTAAAGTGGGACAAACGTCACAGAAAAAAAAGGGGGAGGTCATATCGACAACAGAATCCACTTTCGGCCAGACGCCGTAACCGATGATGCGCTGAACAAGGCGCACGAAAAA
>CALMSM010000183.1 GCA_937872425.1 uncultured Candidatus Saccharibacteria bacterium | reverse complement strand
ATCTCGTGACCTGAGCAAAGAGGAAGCCGCTATCCGTGGGGTGCTGTAATGGACCCGGCACAACCCCTCATCAACCGCATCGCCTTCCTCCTGCGGCACGCCTACAAGATCGAGGTCTGGCCCCGGAAGCGGGTGGTGTACCAGACCCTGCCCCTGCTCAACGACATCATGTTCGAGGACCACAAGCTGCGCGACGTGATGGCCCCGCACGTGCCCGGAAACGGTGCGCAGACCGAGGACGCGTTCGATAGTTGGCTGTGGCCCATGAAGAACCCCGGTGACGGGGACAGCGTCCAGGACCTGCTCTCGAAGTCGTCGCAAGACGTGGTCGACTTCGTGACCCATGTCAGTGATGTGGGCGAGCAAACGGTACGCCTGCTCTACTGCCTTGGTAATGCCAACGGGGCAAGACTGGAAGTGACGCCGACATCCCTCATGGTCCATCACGACGACGTGGCCTACGGCATCATCAACGGCATCGTCTACAGCCGGTTCTGTGACGGCATGAAGATCGCCGCCGACCACATGAAAATCCTGACCGAGACGAAGCACGTCGAGAGCAAGAGTCCGGACATGTGCAAGCTGTATCGGGAAGCGCGGAGGCAGGGCAAGAGCGTGGACAAGGCCCTGATCGCTCTCGCCATCGGCCGTCCGAAGTTCAACTTCCGCCGTATCTCGCACGCCAAAATCTTCGTGCCGCCGACCGAGCTGCGTATCAAGGCCCTGTCCTTGATCTTGTCGCAAGAGGAAGACCCGCTCGGCAAACTGTATCCGGCGTTGGTGCCGAAGTACATGACCAAGGCCGGGTTCAATTCCAAGTTCGGCAACATCGTGTCGCGCCTCGTCAACCCGAACGAGTGGCAGCGCCAGAAGTACATCAACCTGATGTACGACTACTTTCACAAACTGAGGATGAAGAACCATGGGAAGAAAGCCGAACAAGATTCCTGAACCTCCAGAGTGGTTGCTGATAGCCAAGCACGACGCCCTGCTCACGGCGATTGAAGTCGGAAAGGTACTTGGTGTGGACCGGGTCGGTGTAATCCGCAGGGTGAGCAGCGGTATCTTTCCAAAGCCAGACGTGGAGCATTTTGATAAGCATGACGGACACCCAATTAGCCGACGTGGCAGCAGCGCCCGTCGGGTCTACTGGAAGGTTTCCACTGTCAGGAAGTTCCTCAAGCAGCAAGTGCAGAACCAGATCGACGAACTCAAACAACAACTACAAGAAAGAGCACAATGAAATTGATCGGAATCACGGGCCTGGCCCGCAGCGGCAAAGACACCATCGCCAAGCACCTTTGGACTCGCTACGAGTTCACACGGATTGCCCTGGCTGACCCGCTCAAGCTGGCAGCGCAACAAGCGTTTGGCCTGACCCAAGCGGAACTCGGCGACGAACTGAAGGATGTCGTCATTCCGTACTGGGGTATCGCTCCTCGCCAGATGTACCAGCAAATCGGCGACTCCTTCAAAGAGAAGTTCGGTGAAGACTTCTGGGTCAAGCGGTGGCGCTTGAGCTACGGCCACTTCATGGACACCGAGCACGTCGTTGTCCCTGACGTGCGCTTCGACAATGAAGTCAACGAGATTCGCGCCTTCGGCGGTGTCATCGTTCGCGTCATTCGGGGGACTGGGCTGGAAGGGGTTGCG
>CALMSM010000182.1 GCA_937872425.1 uncultured Candidatus Saccharibacteria bacterium | reverse complement strand
CTCTGGCATATATGTATTGTAGCAAGTTACACTAGGGCCATGAGCACATCCATAGCCGACCTCCTCAAGCATCGCCAGAGTGATGAGCCGCCAGAAATCGCAGCCATTAAGGCATTTGTGCTACGAGAATTTGACGCAAACTGCTCCGTGCGGTTGCAGGACAGCCTCATTATCATCGTCGTATCAAGCGCCGCCCTAGCAGGCTCACTTCGTCTGCGCCTCCACGAGCTGCAGGCCAGCTTGGACACCAACAAGCGCCTCACTATCCGGATTAACTAGCTAGACGAAACACACGACTCCCGACAGCAGAAGCAGCCTCAGTTGTGGCTCGAGGGATTGGCGGAAGATCAATCACATCAAACTGCGTGGGGCCAGTCGTACCGCCAAACTGCTCACTGGGAGCAGGCAGAATCGCTCCCATCCTACTCGCCTCTGCCATGAGGTCTCGGGTATGTCGGGCATTCCTCTCGTGCAAACCAGTCATGGTAGTATATTCGGCGTCTGAGCCATGAAAGGTTTCGGTGTCATGTACTTGATCAAAGCCGATCCACATGGTGCTTTCCTTGTTTATTTTTCGGACATGGTTTCACTACACACCCAGCAAGAACTCACATCAAGCATTTTTCTCAAGATTTTGAAGCATAAGCGTTTTTATATCACGTGTGGTGTAAAATCACGGACAAGTCACGCCTAAACTGCTCCGCATCACGAAACAGGATAGTGGTCATTCCCGTCATCTCAGCTCCGTCACAATACGGCTGGTTGTCATCGGTGAACACACACTCGTTCGGTTCTACCCCGAGTTTTTCGGCAGCCAGCTCATAGATAGCAGGATCCGGCTTGACGTGTCCTACTTCGGCAGAGACAACGAGCGCGTCGAAGATATTCCGCTGAGACTCATCCAAGACTCGTTCGAGCGTCCCGGCGTTGGCATTACTTAGCACCGCTACTCTGTACTCCGGCTTCAGCTCATCACGGATGTACATTAGAAGCGCCGCATCAGGCCGCTCGGTCTCCGCAATAACCCTCATCCAACGCTCTGGAGTGATTTGAAGCTTGTCGCACACCTGATGAG
>CALMSM010000181.1 GCA_937872425.1 uncultured Candidatus Saccharibacteria bacterium | reverse complement strand
CTGTCAAGTGCGGATGTTTTACTGGTACTTCGCGAGGAAAGCGTCCATGTCCATCGCAGACAATTCCTTGGCCAGAGCAGGCGTCGGAGTCGGAGCGTTGGTACCCTTGACTGCAGCGGTCATCGCGTTGGGTGCGGCGGGCGCGGCGGCCTGCGGGGTCTGTGCTGCCTGCAGCAGGGCCAACTGTGCCTTCAGGCGCTCGATTTCGGACATCTCAGGAGCCTTCGCGGGGGCCTTGCTGAGCGATGCCGACATCTCGGTCGGTTCCTCTTCGTGCTGAGGTGCTGCGGCGGCAGGGGTTGCTGCAGGGGCGGTACCCTGAGCCGAGCGAGGAGCCTGGCGGGGCATGTTCATGACGTCGCGCAGGATTTCTTCGTCGCCACCCGACTCGACGATGCGCTTGATGGCATCGAAGGTCAGTTCGCGACCGAGAGTGTCCAGTGCGGGGAGCTTCGAAATCGCATCGATGTCGGCCTGAGTCAGAGCGTCGTACTTCTTGCGCTCGTAGGTCTCACCATCGCGAGTGACCGACTCGGTCTCGACCGTCGGGATGTCGCGGATTTCGTTGAACGCGGTGCCGTTGCGGGTGAACCGAATCCAGAGGCCCTTGTCGGGGCTCAGGGGGTCGATGCCGTTGGCGATGAGCGTGTCAATCAGCCCAGGAGCCTGCTCGTTGCCCTTGAGGAGCTTGAAGCACGCGTGGCTGATGGTCAGGAAGCCCCACCGACTGCCGTTGTCCTTGGCGACCATGTTCCACTTGCGGTCGAGGTTGTGCTCCTTGAGCCACATCCTGACGAAGGCGGTCTGGGCCTTGATGTCGTCCTCGGACAGACCCTTGGCGCTGAGTTCCTTCTCCTTGGCGGCCAACTTCTCCTTCTGGCGGTTGATTTCGTCGCACTCGGGGCAACGCTGAGTGATGTTCCCGTTCCGGTCCTGACGCTCCAGACAGCGGAAGGTCACGGGAATCTTCTTGACCTCTCCGTTGCGGTTCGTGAAGGGGATGGAGTACCCGAAGTGCTGCTTCACGTACAGGGCCCAAATGCCCCGTTCAGCAAGAGGCCCGACAGGGGGCGCGATGCGAACGACGAGAACCCGGTTCTTGGGTTCCTTGTGGCCGAGCTTGTGGAAGGTCAGGGACTGCCTGCCCGACTGGTCTCCACCGCCTGCGTAGTTGGGCTTACCGATTGCGAAGGGCTGCTGCGTCTGATTTTCTGTGGTCATTGTGGTTGTTCTTCTTTCTTGGTCTTACGTGTATTACGGATGGTCTTGAAGACCTTCGTCACGGCTTCCTGCGAAACGTCCGCACTGGCCTCCGCTGTGACAAACTTGCCTTGGAACATGCCCTGGCTGACCGAGTCGTAGAGGTCTTCTGAGAGACCTGAAACAACGACTGGGATAACGGGCGTGTCGCCCTTGAGATTCTTCGCCTCTTCGAGAGCCGCCTGTTCAATCATGCCAGCCAGGAATCCCACACCGACATACTTCACGATGTACGAATTCACCAACTGACCCGTCTCCTCGCGACCTGTGAGGAAGACAGGTCCATCGTAGTTCAGGGCGGGGATGGAAGTCAAGCCCAACGCAGCACCGACCTGACGAATCTCGCGCACCATGGACGAAAATGCACTGGGAGAAAATTCGCGGTTGCGCTGTCCGAGGGCTGCCTCGACCGCATCAACGACTGGAGCGATTGCCTTGCCGAAGCTGACGTTGACGCATTCGTTGATTTCAGTCGCGACGCGCAGGAAACCATCGACATTGGGACCCGAGACAAAAACCGGGAAGCCGACCTTCTTGAATTGTGCAGCAACTTCTTTGGTCAGCATAGGCAGTTCTTGTTGAGCTTGTCTTCGACGCATTTCGTGGCCAGGCCGTGTCCGGGGGTCCCCAAACACTTCGGTATCGGCCAGATTACGTGTCTCGCGGTACTTCTGAAGGGCTTCATTCATCGGTGTCATAGTGGGCTTTCCTCTTCTTCTTCGGCTTTGTTTTTGAGTGGAGGCGCAAGGACGGTTACGTCTGCCAAGAAGAAGCTTGTAGACCCTGCGCCACGTACGAGTTGTGATGCTACCACAGCGCCAGCCAGATTCTCCTTGAAAGCTTCTGGGAGGCCATCTTTGCTGGGCCAACGGACCAACTGGATACGGGTGCCATCGACATCGATGTCGAGTTCGCACGCCGTCTTTTTGTCACCAGTGGTCTTCTGAACATAGTCAAAAAGCCGCTGGCCGACGACATATCCCAGCATACACACGTTGAGGTTACCCTCAAGAGGACCCAAGGCTTCAAGACCCTTGAACTGGGTACCGCTCACGAGCTTCCACTCGGCCTTTACGGACAAGTCCTGGTTGAAGGTCAGGAACGAGTTAGTTTTGGTGCTAATTTGATTCGAACGGCGAGACACCAAGGGCAAAAGCGGCTGGCTGAAAGCAGGCAGAATCTTCTTCCGTAGCTGGTACTGCACAAGCGGAGATTCAAGGTCGAACTTGCTGGCGATCGACACAAATTTGGCCTTGGGGTTGGCGTCCCTGAATGCGAACGCGAAGGCGGTCAACTGGTCGACCGTGGCAAGGGGTTCGGCGTTCGGGTCGTCGGGGTTCGGGAACAAGCTGTCCATCGAGCCCGAGACAATCAGGTTCTGGAGGACCGTGGCGTTCAGCGCAGACACACCCTTGCAGGCAGTAGGGCGGACTTCGCCGGTCTTCTTGTCCTTGCGGTTGACGACGCGGGGGTTGTTGACGCGCCAGGCCTCAACCTTCGCCAACAGGTCCTGAATCGACTCGTACGGAGCGCCAGCCAGAAGCTGCTGGTGAGCCTTTTCGCCCAGGCCCTTCAGCAAGGACAACGGTGCCCGGATTTTGGTGCCCTCGATGGTGAAATCGTGCTTGGACATCTGAATGTCAGGCAGCGCAATGAGGTGTCCGCAGTACCGCCAGAACTTCTCGTCGATTTCGTTGCGGTCTGCGTTGCTGAGAACGGCACACCACCATTCGAGCGGGTAGTGGTGCTTCAGCCAGGCGCAGGCGTAGGCGATGGTGACGTAACAAACTGCGTGCGACTTGTTGAAGCCGTACTGTCCGAAGGTCTGCATCTGCGACCACAACACCTCAGCCACTTCCAGACCCAAAGACTCGATGGCGCCCTTCATGAACAGGGGCTTGTCGATTTTGTTGACCTCAACCATCTTCTTCTTCGAGATACGGTTGCGGAAGTTGTTGGCTTCGATGGCGGTTGTGTTGCCAATCGTCTGGAAGACGTACTGTAGCTGCTCTTGGTACACGATGACGCCGTAGGTCTCAGGCAAAAGCTTGTCCAGGACGGGCAAATTGCCGATGGCTTTCTGGCCTCGTGCTCGATTCGAGTACTCGACAAGCATGTTGTGCTCGTTGCCGAACTCGTCCTTCACGTTGGCGTCCAGAGGACCTGGGCGGTCCAACGCCGTGAAGGCAGAAAGACCTTCGATGGTGCTCAGTGGTAGAGGTGTCCCGGGCTCTGGATGAAAATACTTGAGGCCCTGACGAGCGGCGCCTGCGTCGAACTGGAATACCGTCTCGACCCGCCCCTCGCAGATGTCCTTGAACACGTCGGGGTCTTCGGGAAGGTCCCAGACGTCGACCCATTCGCCGTTGAAGGGCACGGCACGAATCAGGGGTACCTTCTTGCCCTTGATTTCTACGTAGGGGATGCCATCTTCGTCCTCGGGGCACATGTCCCCTTCGGTGTGGCGGTCGCGTACGAGCTTCAGGGCTCTGCCGATGTCGAGGATCGAGTTCACGACCAGGAAGTCCATCTTCAGACCGCCCGCAGCCTCGACTCCAGCGGCAGTGAACGACGTGACGCGAACACCACCGACCGTCATCAGCGGGATGAAGCTTGAAATGGGCGAGTCGCTGATGACGTAGGCGCAGGCGTGGCGTGACTTCTGACGAGGGAGCCCGAGCAGCATCTGCACGACGTTCCACTCTTTGGGGTACTTGGTCGTGAACTCCTGGAGACGCACATCGGTCTCCAGAAGACCCGGAATCCAGTGCCCGTCGTTGTCCTTGTACCCGAACACGTAGTCCCGGTCAGGAATGCCCTGTGGGGGGTTTGGAAGGCCCTTGCAGAAGGCTTCGATGTGGTCTGGCACCTTCGGGTCGGGGTTCCCCGCTTCACGGTCCATGGCCCGGAAGGTGTCCTTGATGGCCGACTTGAGCTTCATGGTCGTGTCGGTGGAAATCTGAGCGACATGGTCCCCAAAGCGCTTCTGGAGCCAGCCACCCTGCTCGTCTGTGCCGACCAGCAGGTCGCGTGAAGGAAGGTCCTGGTCAATGTCTGGGAGTTTGCCGGTCTGAACGCGGTCAATCGTCAAGAACCGGTCCATCGAAAGCTTGTACTTCATCGGGTCGCAGTGCGTGATGCCGAGGTAATACGCCAACGAAAGGCCTGCGGCCGAACCTCGACCGGGACCCGTCAAAAGGCCGTTCTTTGCGTACAGACGGCAGACTTCTTCGTCAATCATGAAGTACGGCAACAAATCGACGGTGCCGTTCTTGTAAAGAAGGTTGATTTCTGCATCGAGCCGGGCGACACGTTCCGGGTTGGTCCAGTCCATGCGACCGTGGTGCTTGATGAGCGCCAGGGTGTGCTTGAGGGTGTTCTCGGGGTAGAACGACGTCGGCAGAGACTTCCTGGAGCCGAACTTAAAGTCGCGGAAGCGCGACGCCCACTCGTGAGAGGTCTCGACCATCTTCTCGACCTGGCCCTCGGACATGTCCATTCGCGACTTGAAGTAGTCCAGGGCCTCGTCGGTCGACATGCGGTGGTGGCTGTTCGAAAACTTCCACGTGCCGTTCTGGCCAAGACGAATGTCCTGGACAATTTTCTCTTCCGGGAACGCGAAGTGGCTGTCGTCGCTAATCAGCACGGGGTCGTTGTGCATGGCCGCGAGCTTCAGCAAGAACTTGTTGACGCCCAACTGGACGTCACCGTCAGGCGACCACGGTCGGCACTCGTTGTGCAGCCAGCCCTCGTGACGTACGACGTTGACGAGCATAAGAGGTTCCGCCAGAGGCACGCTCTTGCGGTTCTCGGTCACTTCCACGATGGCGGTGTGCAGGGCCGCAGCCTTCTGGGCGTTGGTCTTGAACTGGGTGGCCAGTTCCTCCAGCTTGATACCGTCAGGAGCACCGAGGGTCTTGACCTTCTTCCAGTAGGGATAGTCAGTCTGCTTACCGAAGGAGTCCGTGACGGTAATTTTGACTTCCCAGTTGCGGTCGCAGACGTGGGGGAAAATCTCGACGTAGAAATTCCCAGGCTTGAACACGCTGCGGAGCTTGCGGTAGTACTTGACCGCCGAATCGAAGTCGTTGTTCTTGAGTAGATGCCGACCGACCATGCCGATGAGGCATCCGCTCGTGGCGGTCATGTTCTGGGCGCCAAGCTCTTCGAGGTTCTCCCACGTGAACAGAGGCTTGCGCTCCTGCCCGTGTTTCTCGGCCCTAAGGTCGGCCTGCGACAAGACCTTCGACAGAGTCGAGTACGCAGGCTCATCCATGGCGTGGAGAGTGATGTGGGTGTACTTGATTGCGTCCCGGAACGTTCCGTCCGGCGACCTGGCAGCGTTGTTACCTGCCAAGATGGAACAGTTGTCGTCCCTGAAGTAGCCCTCAAGGCCCAGGATGGGCTTGATGGAGCTATACGCCTTCTTGTCCCGCAGAAGGTCGTAGACCTGCCTGGTGGCCTCCAGCGTCCCGTGGTCGGTGACCGTCAAGTAGCCCGTTCCAAGCTCAAGCTCACGCTGAGCGAACTTTTCGGGGCTACTGGCGGAATCGAGGGACTTGACGTGACAGTGCGGGGTGACAAAGGCTTTCATTAGGACCTCACTACCACGCTGTTTTTACTACATCAAGCCTCTACTTCGACTTTGAGTGCTGTACGAAGTTTCAGGATGACCGACGCGAGTAATTCTTCGACCTGCTCTTCGGAAAGCATCAACCCCTGGGCGATCAGCTTTGTAGGCGCACCTTCCGGAAACCTGTCAAGGACTTTACTCACGCTGTACCCGTACCGTTTGAGGTTGACAAAGTCGGGGTCACTCAAAATCTTCTTCTTCGTCTCGTCTGATGCCATTTTTGAATTCCAATATTGTTGCTTGAGGCGGAATCGAGCTTACTTCAGCGAGAGCGCGTTGTAAAGCCTTCTCATCCGCAAGTATTTGTTTTTCTTGGGTATCTGCGTGACCGGCCAGTTCTTTCAGCTTGGCTTCGCAGTCCTTGACGACCTGTTTGGCGCGCTCCCAGTTGCGACGCACCGTGACGTACTCGGCGGCAGACACAACCTTCGAGCGGTTCATCGACTCGATCGAAGCCACCAAAGACGCAACAAGACGACCAGCAGCAGCGCCAGTCGTCTTGCAGTCTTGAATCCTTGACCGAATGTCTTCGAGGTCCGACTTCTTCAGGTCAATCTCAAACTGGGCTGCTTCTACATCGTCTTCGGTCATAGCTGGCCAAAGGCTTGCATCCCAGGATATGGACTGATGATTTTGTCGAGTGAGGCGTCCTTGTCGTTGGATTCATTGACGATGATTTCCATGCGGTGGCCGCAGATGATTCCAGGAACGGATTCCCAGATTTGCTGGCAACAGCCTGTGTGCATGATGCCGATGGACTGACCATACTCGCCGCTCGGCACCAGACACCCGTTGGTAATCAGCATCGGTCCGTTGGGGAGTCTCACGGTCGAAGCAACGTGAACGTGACCTGCGCCAAACAGGTCGCAGTGCTCCTTCGCGTTGATTTCGTTGATTTGACGACGGATACCTTCGACGTTGATGGCCCTGTTGGGGTAACCGACGTTGAGGACCGTGTCGCCGTGCGTCATGAAGCCGGTCTTGTCGAACGCCTTGTACCGGTAGTACGGCGTCAGGGGAATTTCGAACTTGACGTTTTTGTGGTCCGCCAGAGCCAGCTTCAGGCCGCCGTAAATCATGGTCTCGATGGAGTCCCACTTCTGATTGACGGCTCGGCCAGGATGACGGTCCTTGCGGCGACCGTGGTTACCTGGTGTGCAGAACACCTTGACCTGCTGGAATTGCGTAGACAGAAACCGCAGGGCCTGGCCAAGGACCCACCACGCACGATAGACCTGCTCGGTCATCGGTGCGGCGGATTCGGGGTCGTGGAGCTTGCCTTCGATGATGTCGCCCAGGAGGTGGACATACAGCACCGTTTCGTCGCGGTACTGGCGCTTCCACTTCGCGACTTCGGCAACCACCGCTGCGGTACGGCGAGACTCTTCTACGGGTCCGTACTGGGTACCTGTTTCTTCGATACCGATGTCGGACCCGTAGTGCAGGTCAGAGAGCATCAGGTTCAGGATGCGCTTGTGTCCCGCCTTCTTGGTCTTCTTGCCCTTCTTCTTGAAAGACCGGGCGACCCGAACTTCTTCTGCGGCGGGCCAGGGGTGCTCTTCGAAGAGCTTCTCAAGGGACCGCATCAGCGTGTCGTTGCGGACCAACGCCTTGAGTTGCGTTTCGGTCTTGCGCTTCCCGTGCTTGGCGACGAGGTCTTGAACCTCGCCCTCAAGGTACGACTGGCCAGCGAGCAGCCGTTCCAGTCTTTCCTCGCGAGAACCCCGGCCCATTACTTCACCTGCTCAGGGAGGCTCTCCACTACCGGAACCACGGGCGCAGGAGCCTGCTGGGGCTCGTAGATTTCGGTGACCTCGAACAGGTGTCCGCCAGGCTCGGTTGCGACTGCCTCGCCGACCTTCTTGCCGAGGAACTGGCCACGGAGAGGCTCCTTGATTTGACCCACGGGCAACTGGACCCGCGAACCGTACGGAAGCACCGTGCCATCGGCCAGCTTCTCGGTCAGGATGAGCAGCGAACTGGCTGCAACCACATCGCCCGACTTCAGGGTGCCCGCAGCGACGGCGTCGGCAATGGCTGCCTTCTGGGCACCGACAGTGGTCTCTTCGGTTCTGTCGCGACGAGCCTTGAGGGCCGCCTTGAAGGCGTCCTCGCCAAGCATCTCAACGAGCACTGCTGCGTTCTCGTTGATTTTGGTGATTTCCTGGTTGAACTGGAAGACGACCTGCTGCATCGTCTCTTCGATGTCCTGAACGCGCTGCAGTGCGTTGCGTGCTGTGGAACCGGCCATACGAGCTACTGTTTCGACTTGCGACATTTGGGTTTATCCTTCGGTGAGTTGATTGGTTGCGCCACTATTTGCTACTGGGTCTTGGGCCATGGCGACCCGTACGTGCTGTGCTGCAACCGCAGCCATAGCATCACTTGTGAGCGGAGGCAAGGGCTTTACTCCGACAGGCTTCGCTTGTCGGGCTGCAGACCTCATGTAGTACTCCCCCGCACCGTTCTGGGCGAGGACGTACCTATTGCCTTCAGCAGAATAATAGAATTCCTTGCCGTTTTCAAGAACCTTGCGGTACTCCCTGAATGTCCCGTCCCTTTGGGGGATCCGCATGAGTTCGTCCGTCGGTTTTTTCTCAACCTTCGGCTTGGGTGCCGATTGTGGAGTCGACTCGGACTTCTTGAGACCCTGGGACTTCTTGAGGGCTGGAGTGTTGGGGCTCGAAGCCCTCTTGAGTACCGGCGCAGAGTTCTGAAGACCGCCGATTTCCGGCTTCTTCAGCAACTTCGAAGCCATCGCCTTCAGGATGGCGACCTCGTCTGCCGTGAACTGGTCTGGAGTGGCCTTGCGTTCGCTCGTGATGCCCAAAAGCACTGAAAGTCGTTCCCGGGCATACCGCTGGATTTCACCCACCACTTCGACTGCGAACGGTGAGGTGTCGTCCTCGAAGATGGGCTCCTTGATGAGGATTTCGTAGTACCTGGCCTTGGCAAAGCGGCGCTCAGCCTCTTGCAACATGTCGTCGACCGAGGTCTCTTCGGTTTTGGGTGGAGCGCTGACGACCTGAACGGAGATTTCCTGCTGCTCTTCATCTTGCATGCCAAAGAAGGACATTACTTGACTCCAGTGCTACCGAAGCCGCCTACACCACGGTCTGTGGCAGAAAGGTCGGATTCCTCGGCCAGGTAGACCTTGGGGAGGTAGCAAACGACCGCCTGGGCGATTCTGTCGCCAGCATACACCATCAGCGGCAAAGCGCCATGGTTCATCAGAATCACCTTGACTTCACCACGGTAGTCGCTGTCGATGGTTCCGGGTGAATTCAAGACGACCACACCGTGCTTGGCGGCGAGACCCGACCTTGAGCGGATCTGAATTTCAAGACCAGCATCCATTTCGAAGCTCAGACCCGTCTCCACCATGGCGCAGCAGCCCGGAGCGAGGACGACGTCCTTAGACGCACGCAGGTCGAAGCCCGAGGACCCCTCGGTTGCTTTGGTGGGCAACTGAGCCAGGTCATTCAGTCGCTTGACCTTGACGGCCTCGTATCCAATCAGTTTTTCGTATCCGTACATAGAGTTCCTTTACTTGCTATTTTGACACAAAGTCCGATGAAGTAGTCTTGATCGAATTTGTTTTTCATGATATTGACGTCTTTATGTACCCACTGGACGTTTCCTAGCACGTAACCCAAGTTGCTGTCAATTCGATCAAGCGAGGCTGTTCCCTTTTCTGCGTTAATCCGAGGGAACGCAATTGGCTCGCCACTTAAGGCACATTTTCTTCCTTGAGCAAGGAATAATTCCCAGGCCTGTTGGATCGTGATTGCAAGCTCGATAGGTCTTCTAGCGTGCAGAGTCACACTTCTTCCTGGATGACTTACCCACCAGTCGGCGCTTATTTCCCCAACACCCTTAAATTGCGGGTGGCGTCGTCCTGCTTTTGCAGAGCACGGACGACACCCTCGGGTGCTACCAGAGAGCAAATGCTTAGAATAGACCAAAGCCTCTCTACCGCACTCGCACCTGCAGACATATCTAGTCATTCCGCGAGCCGACTCTCCTTGGGTAACAACGGACCATTTACCAATCTTCGTTCCTTCAAGTTTTATCCGGTTCATGCCCTACAGATTACCATCGGACATTCACTACTTTACCGGACACACTCCCCCCATGCATTCCAGACCGTCGAGTAGATCTTCGCTCGAACTGACGTCGCTGTCAATCTTGATGGGTTTGATTTTTGCAGAAAGTTCTGCGTACGTATCGGCGTCGATGGCTTCCTTGGGTGCCTGGGTGAAGCCGTGGTCGGAGTGGCACAAAAAACTGATGGACTTCAGGCTCTTCAGGTTTTCTGCCAGCCAGACCTTGAGCTTGGCCAGGTCCTCTCGCTTGTAGTACACGGTGACGGAGACGGCCTGGTCTGCCCAGTGCCGCTGAGCCATCAAAAGAGTGTCAAGCTGCTTCCAGGTGTCCCAGTCTTCGTCCGCTACCGGGGCTCCCTGGGGCGCTTGTTCGTAGAAGTCTACCACAACGGTGCTTGAATCAAGCGTGCCGTCGAAACGCTGTACAGGCTCGACGTAGTGCCCTGCCAAGCGCAGCATCGGCACGAGAGGGTCATTGGAGGAGAAACGCACACGCTGGATGTAGTGCCTCGAATACGCGGGGTGAATGCCTTCGTACCCGCGCATATCGAACACCTTGGACATCGTGCCCGATGGCTTGACCACGGTCGTGCGAATCGACTCGGGGATGCCGAGTTCCTTGGAATACTTGCGGTTTTCTTCTTGGATGGCGTGGTACGCACGGTCCAGCGACTTCGGATTGAAGAGCGGGCTCTGCAGGCAGCCCGTAATTCCGGTACCGATTCGGCGGTTGCGCTTGACAACCTCGTCAATGCCACCCCAGTGGTATTTTTCCATCGTGACGCGCTTGCCCCAGCGGTGCATCATACGTGCCGCAAGGACGAACTCGTCTTCGTCTTCGATGTTGGGGAGCGGGAGTTCTTGGAGATTACAGGGCTCTGCGACGAGAGGTCCGCCTTCCAGGGTTGCCTCAG
This sequence comes from uncultured Candidatus Saccharibacteria bacterium, assembly GCA_937872425.1. Lineage (GTDB taxonomy): Bacteria > Patescibacteriota > Saccharimonadia > Saccharimonadales > CALMSM01 > CALMSM01. The sequence continues at coordinate 34,535 of CALMSM010000181.1, read as the reverse complement.
CACACGGATTGACGCCGATGGCGGTGTCCTTCTTCAGTTCGCCCATACGCCCATACTTCTGGATGTTGGTGCGGTTGACGATGCCGAACGGCTCACCGGCCTCGTACGTCTTCCAGAACAGCGGGTGCAGGTCTTCCACGTCGTCTACGACGACCGAAAGGTTCGCCATGGCACGCTGGTTCGGCACGTTGCCGAGGTCCCAACGCTTGGCCTTCAGGTAGTCCTTGTCCCAGGGGTCGCCCAGGATGATGATGGCCGAACGACGGACATTACCCGAGACGACCATTTCGCCGATGGCGCACAAAATGTCCATCGCGTCGATAGGACGAATCTTCTTGCCCTCACGGGCCCTCAAGATGCCGGAAATCTTCTCGACGAGAGTGATGAGGGGTTGCGGGCCCGAGGCCTTGCCTCCGAAGCCCTTGATGGGTTCTCCTGCGGGTCGAATGACGTAGGTCGAGTAGCTGAAAGACTTGCCCGTGACCAAGAAGGACTCAAGGGTGCGGCGGACAAGCTCGTTCCAGCCCTCACGGCTGTCAGGAACGATGAAGTCGGCATCCTTGGTGAACTTGTGGACGACATTGACGCCGCGCTTCACCATGGGAAGCTTGGAGGTGTACTTGTACTCGACTGACAACCCGACACCGCCGCCCAGCATCAGCAGGTCCTGTGCGAGGACGAAGTTCATCCAGTCCTCAGCGGTCGTGAACCAGCAGTTGTTCAGGGCTACGCCGCCCAGGTCACGATGACCAGCAGCACCCGAGAACCAAAAACCGCGACCAGCAGGTCCGGCTTTCCGATTCAACAGCAAGTACTCAAGGTTCCTCGCTTCGCCCGAAGCGAGTTTGTGGTCCTGGACGTTCCCGGCGATGACACGCTTGACGGTGTCTTTCCAGTTTTCCTGCTTCCCTTCGTCGTGCCGCGAGTACGTCCGGTAATACACCACTTTGGCTAGGTTGGACCACTGTGTCATTTGTTTTTCCTGTCGAAAATGTCCGAATTGGTGAGCGTGTGGACTCCACGCCGATACGCTTCGCCCAAACACAAAGCGTCCGCAATGTCGTTGTCGCCCTTCTTGAGCGTGAGGCCCCAATTAGCGTTGGCAAAGGCGACTGCGATGGATTTTTTGTCGATTTTGCCATGGATACAGCGCGCCTTGAGGTCTCGCTTGAGGGTTTCAAGGTTACCCTTCAAAACGAGCTTCTTAGCTCGGTCTTTTTCCGACAGCAAGGCTTTCTTGGCCGCTTCAAATTCGCGGAGGGCAGGCTTGGCGAGCTTTTTGGTCTCGGCGACACTGAGGTTGAGCTTCTTGCGCCAGTCCGAGGTGTTGACATACTTGATTTGGTCGACCCGGTAGCTCTCCAAAAGAACTTCTACTGTCGCGTAGTGCAAAAACTCAAGTAGCTTCTGCGAGTGGCGTGACCCGAATCGGCCAGTCTTGTTCGTCTCTTCGATGACGACGGCGCTGAAACGGTTGGGCCACATTTCTATTTTCTCGGTGAAGACCGTCCTGGCGGGATCAAACCTGACTGCGTCCTTCAGCCAGGACGCATGAGCCCTTGCGACCTTCAAGAAGCTTGCCGGATAAGGCATGGAATTCGCTGCGATGGGGTTTTCAAAGACCCCAAAAGCAACCGGCTGGGCGACTCCGGTTTCGAAGATCGCCCAGCCGGTCTTTGTTGAGATGTCGAGAGCAAGAATCTTCATCTCGACATCTTACCACACGATTTTACGCCTTGCCCTTGTCCTCAAGGACCTGCTTGAGGTAGCTGATTTGCAGACGGTTGGCCTTGAAGCCCTCCTTGTAGGGCTCGTTGGCGTACTTGACCTGCTCCTTCTTGTCAGTCAGGTCCTGGTCGTCCTTCTGGGCCTGACGCAGGTCCTGGTCAGCCATGGCAATTCTGGCGATTTCGGCCTTGATTTCTTCAGGCGACGAACTGGCCATCTTGTCGCGGAACTCTTCGGGCAATGCTGCAAAAGGGTCGTCGGCGTTCTTCATTTTACGCTCCGTCGGTGTCGGGTTCAAGGTCTGGGATTTCGAGATCGACCAATTTCCCCAGACCGGGATTGGAATAAGCGTCGATCAAGTTCTTTCGTGAAAGCATGTCAACTACAGCTTCGACCCAGGCAACCGTCACTCGCTGCTCTCCATCGAGATGTGAGTGCTTGGCTCCAGCCAGCTTCGCTTGGGTCGGGATGTTGTGCCAGTTACTACGCGCTACTGAAGCAATTGTCAACAACTCCTGCTCAGTCAGCTTCATTGGACGACCTCGCTGATGCCTTCGTTGAACTCGATATCGATTGTACGCGAAAAAGACTCTTTTGTCTCGGTCCCGTGGTCGATTACCATCACGAGCCTGTCAGCGGAGATTTCTTTCAGGATTTCGAGGCTGGCGTCCTTGGTGACCTGGCCCTGGCCATTGAAGACTTCGTCCAAGCAAAGCCACCCGGGGACAACGCCACCTCTGCGGCGAGTGATGACCGACATGACGGCAAGGTCGACGGCCTGAGCGACCGAAGTGAGTTGTCCGCCACTGAGGACGGCTTCCGGCTTTGCCCGGTTTCCCCGTACGTCGACCCAGGTCTGAATCTGCTGGCGGCCCTTTTCGTTCTCAGTCGTGAACACGATGTTGACTCGGTTCACGTTGGCCATGCGACCAAGCCACTTGGTGGCCTCGTCTGAAATCTCAGCCAGGACCTCTTCCACGATACGCCCCAAGAACCCCTGCTTGCCCATCAGAGCGATGAAGTCGCGCTCTGCGTTCAGCTTGGTCTGGATGGTCTGAAGGTCGTCAAGAGCGAGGCCACGGTTGACCTGCAGCGAGGCGACCGCTTGGGTGTACTTGACCAGTTGCGACTCATAGTTCAGGCGAGCTTTTTCAAGGACCTGAATTTCCCAGTCGGCCTTGAGCTTGATGGCTGAGGTTTCCTCTACCGAACGAGTCAGGGCGACCAGACGCTCAAGCATGTCTGGAGGGGTCGTGACCTGGGTAGAGCCCACCTTGAATTTTTCATCGGTCAACTTGCGGGTGATTTCCCGACACGCCGCGATTTTGGGGTCGGGCAAGAACTCGGGGAGTCGGGACTCTTGAAGGACCCGGAGTTCTTCTTCGAGGGCAGGGATTTCTCGGGTCTCTTGGGTGACAATGGCGAGTTGCCGCTGGAGTTCTTCCTTAGCGCTATCCCAAGTCTGGTCACAGGTCGGGCACCGATTTTGCTGTAGCCGCGACACGGTCTTTTCTGCACTGGAGAGATTGGCCTTGGCAGCGAACCAGACTCTTCTGAGTTCGGTTTCCTTGATAAAGACCTTCGCCGCAGCAGCCTGGTGCTCGACTTGACGGCTGCGGTCAAGCTCCAAGAGATTGGCCTCGAACTTGCGAGACTGGAGAATCTCGTTGTCAAGTTCCTTGACACGCCTGTAAATGGCGTCGGTCTGGTCTTTGGTGGCTTCCTGGACCCGAAGCTTCAGTTGGGCGAGCATGGTGTCAAACGTATTCAGAGCGCTTGCCGCAGCGGTCCTTGTCGCAATCAGTTCTTCCTGGTTTCCTTCGGGCTCCAACGGCTTGGTTGATTCAAGAAGCTCAAGGGACTGCTTGCTTGCCGCTGCGGAAGCCTGAAGCTCCGCATACTTGGTCGCCAGACCTCGCGCCGTCACTTCGGCCTTGTCAACGGCGACCTCAATCTGGCCCAGGCCGAGTAGCTCGCTCAGGAACTCCAACTTTTCGGTCGGACCCATCGAGGGGAATAGACCCTTGGTGTCCTGGGGCCGGAATGTCAGGGCGCCCATGAATGCGAGCGGAACCTTGACCAGGCGCACAAGCTCTTCGGGGTAGGACTTGGCACCTTTGACTTGACGGTCGCCGTAATCGACCTGGGTCTTCGTGCCGCGAGAGAGCACGACTTCTTTGCCATTGACCTCAAGGGTCAAAGTCACCTGAAGGTCTTCGTTCGAGAACCAGTTCTGCAGAGCCTTAGCCGTGAAGCCAGACGGAAGACAATCGAGGGCGTACGCAATGGCCAAAAAAATGGCAGTCTTGCCCGTACCTGAAGACTCGCCGCTGGTGCGGTCTCGTCCACGAATCAGGACCATGCCACGTTCGGGGAACTCGACCGTCGAGTCTAAGAAGCTTCGAAAGTTCTGGATTCTTAGCTTCTTGAGTCGCACTTTTACACCTCAGAAAGGGACACAGCCGGTGCAAAATTGTCCCTCGCTAAGGACGGTTCCGTTGCAACCGGGCTCTACGCACTTCAACTCTGGCTCTTTGTCTGTACCGGTAGTGTACTTCAAGGGCCCAGGCCTGAAGAACGATGAAGCACATGTCTTTGAGCATGCCCAAACGACATAGACTTCGCCAGTATCACAGTGCTTGCTCTCTCCAAACAACCAATCGTCCGGCGCCAAATACCCCCGCCGACGCCGACCAGCTTTGCCACACACGTCACATGTAGCTTCTTCGCTCATCCAAGTTCCTCAGACGTACGCAGTGCCGCACGGGCTCTTGCGTAGCGTCCGTCGCTTCCTTCGTTGCCGACACCTGCCACGCGCTCGCGACGCTCGACAAGTTCCTTGAGTGCTGCGTAAAGCGCTTTCCGGTCTTTTTCAAGGCGGTCGACTTCGTCCTGCTGAGCACAGGAACAACAAATCTGATGCGTTTTCATCGTCACACTATGCCTTCGTCTTTGGGTTTTGTCAACTCTGCGTGGCTGTGCCGCAATTCTTCGATGTCCCGGTACCGCTCGACCTTGCGAGGCATAATCCCGTTGTCAAGAGATTCCATGACGCTGGTCGAGCCGTCGTGGTCAGGTTCCATGAGTTCTGGCAGAGGTTCGGTCGGACAGTTCGGACAGGTCGGTGAACACAAGGGGATTTGCGTCAAGAGCATGCGGGTCTTAGTTCCGCACACCCCGCACTTCCATTTGAACAAAGGCATTAGCCCCTCTCATTCGCCTCATTTACGCTCGCGTTGCGGAGCCATTCTGCCGTATCACTTGCTTCGCTGCGCTCCAGGTCTCCGTCACGTGGGAACACAACGGTACCGCCGCAGGTACCCAGAAGTCCCGCAATCGAAATCGCGTTCTTCAAGGCCTCCCGAACGGCGGGCAAGGAATCCAGCAACCCACTTTGTGCGGGGTCGACAGACCTACCCAGCATGACGTCGAACGACTGGTCCTTCGAGAGCCCGGCGATGAAGCCGTCGATTTCTGCCGTCAAGTATCCAGCATTCGAGTAAAGGCGCTTTACAGGTTCCAGGAGTGAAGGCGCGATGATTTCCTGGGCGATCGGCGAATCCACCTGAGTGTAGTGCTTGCTGAGTACCGCGAGCGTCACACCACCACCGGGCAGAGCCCCGTGCTTGATGGCTTCTCTGACGGCGCAAATCGCGTCTTCGACACGGTCGCGGCGTTCCTTGATTTCACCGTAGCTCGAACCCTGCACGACAATCTTCGCGATACCGCTCGTCAGCTTGGCGACACGTTCGCGGAGCAAGGTCTTCTCCAGGTCGGAGGTCGCCTCACCGCTGAGTTGCTTGGTGATTTGGTCGACCCGCTCAAGAACCAGCAGCGAGTCGCGGTTGCCGATGACGTTGGACCTGAACCTGCCAGCCTCGAACAGGCGGGGACCGACACCGATGTGCTCGGGAACGAAGTTCTGCAGAGGGAGTTCCAGGGGGTCGAAGATGGCCGCACCAGTCAAAGCCGCCAGGTCGCACAAGAAGTCATACTGGCCGGTCTTGATGGGGCTCGGGGGAACCAACAGCGGGAAAATGTTCAGCGTACCTTCCTGCACGAAGCCTGCCGCAAGATGCGCGAGAACGACCTCACTGAAACCGGTGGCGACCAGCACCACGTTGTGGGTCAGCTTTTTGCCGTCGATTTGCGTGCCCTCGCTGACCAGGTTGGCGATTTGGGCCAGGGCGGGGAAAATCGCGTTGAAGTCGCTGATTCTGCCGTGGTGCAAAATGAAGCTGGGCCGCTCAAGGACCGTTTGCTGGGTACCGACGTCGTTGACGAATTTCTGATAGAACGGGCCACACGCGTCTTCGTAGCCGATACCGACCGGGTAACCCTCAATCAACTGCACGTGGTACCCAGAAGGACCGTTGGCCTCTGAAATCGTCACGTTACCGGCATCACCGATGACGTCGAAGGCCTTCATGACCGCAGTGGCGAGCGGCTCGTCACCGTTCGCGGAAATCTTGGCGACAGCACGAAGCTGGGCCTTGCCGGTCTCGGAGTACAAGTCCGGCTTGAGCTTGAGAGCCTCAATCATCGGGACCATTGAGCTTTGGTACTCCGACTGGACAAACCGGGCAACCCGCTGAGGTGACTCGTGGGGGTTCTTTTCGCAGAACTCCATGATATTTCGAGTGAAAGCCTCGGCCAGGATGGTGGCGGTCGTAGTACCGTCACCTGCTTCGCTCGCGGTTCGAATCGACGAGTCCCGTGCGGCCTCCATGAGGACCTGCTTCGTCGGGTCAGTAAAACCCAAGGACCTGAAGACCGTGACGCCGTCCTTCGTGATGACCGGTGGCATTGCGGGGTCCTGGTGCTCGATGATGACCGAACGGCCACCGGGTCCGAGAGTTGAGCCGACCAGGTCGCTACAGGTCTTCAAGGTCTCAAGAACCGAAGACTGAAGCTGGTTACCGCGACCTCGCATGACTTTTGCAGCAGACTTGACTTTTTGGTATTGAATTCCCATGGTCGGTCATTCTAGCACACGGAGAGTTCTTCCCGACTTCGACCGGCGGGATTCAATGAGCCCCAGGTCGCGTAGTTGCCTCAGGTAGAGCCCGATCGCACGTTTACCGAGAAGCCCCATCTTGGAGGCCAGTTCGGCATTTGTTGCCTTGGGGTTTGCTCGGACCAAATCGAGCACCTTGGCTCTTTGGGCGTCGCCGTGGTCTCTGGCACCCGCATGCAAGGCCTCCAGGGTCGCGCTAGAACTGAAACTGGGCACCAGTTGGTACCCGAACCCGGTCAAGGTCTTCTGCGTGGCCTGTAGAGCCTCTGAGAGGCCTTCTGCGGTCGGTAGCTCGACCAAGACTTCAATCTCAAAATGGTTCGCGGCGTCAATCGCCTTTCGAAGTGCTTTCGAGCAGGGTCCAGTTTTGAGTTGACGTGGCCGTCTGAGACCTGTCTGGGATTTTCCCACGAAGTAGTACACCCCGTTCGCATCCTTGAGGGCGTACACAATGAATTCTGACATGGTCGACAGGATACCACCTGAAGCAACCTGGGTCAAACTTGTAAATCGTTGACAGCTTGTAAATTTCCACAAATTCCACCCCGAACTCCACAAATTCCATATCGTGGTCCAAAGTGAGGCAAACTACACCCGTACGGAAAGTACCTACACTAAGAACATCCACAACTTGCGTTTCGCTGTGTAATTCGTCTTCGTAATTCTGGGTACTTAGCGGGTCGATATAGTCGATTTACAGGTTTGACAATTAAAACCACCCCCAGATTTACACGCCGTTTACAGTAGTTCTCAGTGGTTGGCGGTTTACAAGTTTACAAGAATTTACCAACAGGAAGTCTGGTTCAAACCGAACTAATTGGACCCCCGTTCGAAGAGCTATGAAATAACTCGGGAAACCCCAATGGTTGTAAAGGAAAGATGCATGCTATAAGGTACACCCGCGTGGAGCACCTTCGAAGGTGCCGCTTTAAGAAATATTCATCTAGATAAGTACTAGATAATAGGAAATATAAGGGGTCGCGCAACTAATTCCAGGATGTTGCATCTTCGATGGCGTTCGTGATACCATCCGGAGATGCTCAGACTTGTGTCTCCAACGAAAATCGTGATTCCGAAGGAAGACCTGTCAAGTCTGCAGGTAGACCAACTCAGAACTGCTTTGACCTACACTGACCAGAAATCCGTCTTTGAGCTTGCAAAGCTCAAAAGGAATGCTCACTGGTACTCTGAGGAAATCTTCGAAGAGAAGAAAGCTGAACTGAAAAGTCAGACGAAGGTTTGCATCCTCTTCGAGGAAGAAAACCAGTTTTGGACTTACAGTGGCCTTCAGCCAGTCGTCGAGAGAGTCCTGAACACGAAGGTTCTTGTCAAGGAATTTACATACCCTGAACCCAAGCTCTTGCCTTGGTCGGAGAAACCCTCCTACGAGATGTACCCCTACCAGGTCAGTGCCATGGAGAAACTCCTTGAGGCCAGACATGGGGGAGTTCAAATGGGAACTGGCCTTGGGAAATCCTTCATCATTGCCAACGTCACGAAAGCCTACGGCCTCAAGACGGTCATCATGGCTCCCAGTGCGAGTATTGCCGAGCAACTGGTAAGGGACTTTACGAAATGGTTCGGCAAAAAGTACGTTGGTTCGTACTTCGATGGGAAAAAAGAGCCGAAGAAGCTAATCGTTATCGGCACTTCCCAGTCTTTCACCCGAATCACTCCTGAGTCTGACCATTGGGACTTGCTGTCGAAGACCGAGGTTTTCATTGCAGACGAAAGCCATCAGTGTCCTGCCAAGACCCTGGCGTCAGTCTGCTTCGGGCTACTTGCAAAGGCTCCTTACAGATTTTTCTTCTCAGCGACCCAGGTTCGGAATGACGGGTCTGAGCTTTTGCTTGATGCAATCACCGGTCCAATCGTCTTCGAGATGACCGTCCGTGAAGGCGTCGATGGCAAGTACCTTGCCAAGCCGATTTTTCACATGACCTCCGTTCCTGCAAACGGGGAATTCAGGTCTCCCGACGTCAACGTGATGACCAGGAAGCATTTGTACTACAACCCGGCCATCACAGCCCACGTTGGCAAGCTCTGCAACACCGCAGCCAAAGCCGGGATGCCAGTCCTGGTCCTCATCGAGGAAGTCCAACAGTTCACCAACTTGTTGCCTTACTTGCGCTTTGAGGTCGGTTTTGCCCATGGACCTCTCGCCGAAAACAAGGCCAAGGTACCACCTGAGTTCCACGACTCGGACCCGAACAAGCTCGTTGACGACTTCAATGCCAAGAAAATTCCCATCCTTGTTGGGACTTCGTGCATTTCCACTGGTACCGACATCAAGGCCGTGAAGTTCCTGATTTACTGGCAGGGTGGCAAGTCGGAAATCCAGGTCAAACAAGCCATTGGTCGAAGCACACGCTTGACTCCTGACAAGACCCATTGCCACGTCGTGGACTTTTGGGTCCGTGACCCGAGCGGTGAGACAACCACCAAGAACTGGGTTCTGGGCAAGCACGCTTCCGAGCGAATCGAGATTTACAACGACCTGTACGGCCCCGTTCTTGAAGACGAGATATGATACTCTCTCGTTGTGGACAATACATTCAAAAACTTCTGCAGCAACCTCGAAGGACTCCTGGCCGCCCACGAGGCTTCTCAGGACCCCGAAGAAGAACTCCTTCCGCGTCAGCGCAAGCAGCTTCGGAACCTCATCGACCTGGAAGCCCAGTTCAGGGACGCTCTGATTCGTCACCGCTGGGGCTTGAACGTCTACCGGGACTTTGTGACCTACATCGTCGAGACCCGAGCCAACATCCTGGCCGCTCGACCGTTCTTCAGAGAGCGCTCGAAGGTCTTCACGGCGTCAATCAGCCCCGCCTTGAAGGAGCGGAATGACAAGACCCTTTACAAGTACCGAATCAATTGGAGTTTCGTCGAGTGGGTCGTCAAAGCCCGCAAGTGGCGTCCAGGTTCGCCCATTCTGGCTCTCGCCAACCAAATCCGCAAGCAGCGAATCGAAATCGTCGAACAGAACCTACCTTTGGCCATCAGCCAAGCTCGCCAGTTCTGGAACGCCACCCCGCCCTCGCATTTGTCCTACATGGACATCGTTCAAATCCAGTGCCAAGGCATGTTGCTCGCTGTCGACAAATTCGTACCGCCCAACGACAAACGCATGTCGGAGCGGGAATCGTTGGCCAGGTACCGGACCTTCAGGGCCGTCGCCATCGGCATCATGACCCGAGACCGGGTCAATGCGTACTCCGAAACGTTGCTGCATTTTTACCCCAAGGACCGCCTCAGAATGTACGCCGCGAACAAGCTCCTTCGACGCAAGACTGGCGAAGTCGACTATGGGGAACTGGCCGACAACGTCAACAAGCATTTGCAGGATGCCAAAGTCACTACGACCTCGAACGAAATCCAGGACTTGCTCGCTGCCGGAAGCACTGTAAGCGCGGACTACAGTCCCGACCCAGAAGGCGAGTCCGTTGCGGATTCCTACGCCGACACGACGAACACCGAAGAAAATCTTGAGATGGACCAAGCCATCGGCGCCATGGTCGACAAAATCTCGGGACTTGACTTGCTGGAACAGAAGCTGCTACGCTTGAAGGGGATTCGAACATGACCAAGAGATACACGCTGGGATTCAACAACAAAATCGTGTGCGAGCCAATGCGCGACATGGCGACCAAGACCGTCCTGGAAGGTGCGGGTACCGTCAAGGTCGCACGACTCGACAACAAAATCTCGCTGGTCGAACTGAAGGTCTTGACCGAGTATGCAACGGAACGCTGGACTCTGGTTCCGGGCGACTCCGTCTTTGTTCGCGGCACCAGCTACACGAGCCAGTGGGCAAAGGAAATCTTCACCTTGCCCGACCTGCCCGAGTTTATCTTGGTCCCCGAAGTCGCCGTGGAAATCGTGGGTCGTTGTCTGCAGGAGTACACTTTTCCGGTGATTTAAAGGGAAAACCATGGACCAAGATATCGTCTTTTCGATGTTCAGGAAGATCGCTGCCGTAGTCATCTTAACTGCACTCGCAGTGGGAGTCCTTCTGGGCGCCGTCGTTGCTTTTTCGGTCGCAGGGAGGTTCTAAATGGGTGACTCGACATCGGCAAGAATCTTCGGTGATTTTTTCCGCAACGCCGCGAAGTTGAAGTGCTCCAAGAAAGACCCGCACGTGAAGTTCATGTGGTGTTCTCAGTTGCCTTACGACTTTCATCCTTCCGACATGGAGTGCGACGAAGAACTCATCGAGTTGGGCCTGGCACGTCGCGGTATCGACCCGGACTATGACCCAGAAGAAAAGACTGTACTTTATGACAGCATGGTGGAGCGATGAGTAAAGATTTTCCGCTTTTTGAGTTGAAGCAGCGCGAAGGCGCAACCGGCCCCATGACGGGGGCCAACACCGAATTGTTCATCGATGGCGTGAAGCAAGGAAATGTTTCCGCCGTGAAGATTGAGGTCTCAGGTCGCGGCATGGCGAAGATTTCCTTGGAGATGTACGGGCGAGTTCATGTGTGGGGTCGCTTCGAAGACACCTCATTGGAGACCCTGGGCCATCCGGAAGACGAGGCCTATGACGAGTAAGAAAAAAGCCAAGCGGCTGGTACAGTCGGAGTTCGTCGTCGGGAAAGAAGTCATCGTAGTGACCGCCGTGGGTTTTCACGGTGAGATGTACGGACCAGACCTCACAAGATGCGATGTGGTGGGATAATGCGGATTCTGTTCGTTGGAGACCCCCACGTCACGGTCGACGAACTGTCGGATTCGCGGCAGATGATTTACCGTGTCATCCAGGCAGCCAGGCAAATCGAAAAACTCGACCTGATTTGCCTGCTGGGCGACCAGCACCACAACCACTCTTTGCTGCGCGTTGAGGTCGTTCACTTTTGGCGCGACGCCCTCGCCTCTCTGGACCTGGCGGTTCCGCACAATCGCTGGAACCCCAAAGTCGCCATGCTGGTTGGAAATCACGACAGACCCCATGACCACGCATATGAAGGTCATGGGTTGCTGTACAAGGACCAGTGCCTCGTTGTTGACCGCGCCACCGCCATCGATAACGTTCTTTTCGTTCCTTGGATGCCGAACGACAAGTTCATCGAAGCTGTCAGGTCTCCCGTCTCGACCGCAGGTGTCCGTCCCAAGACGCTGGTTTGCCACCAGACCTTCAACGGTGCCAAGTACGAGAACGGGTTTTACGCTCCGGATGGCGTAGACACGTCCGTCGTCTCCCACTTCGAGAAGGTCATCTCGGGCCACATCCACAAGCCCCAGTCCTTCGCGAACATCGAGTACGTCGGAGCGCCTCGCTGGCGGACGATGTCGGATGCGAACCAGTCACGGCACTTGATGTTCTACGACACCGAAACGGGCGCGTCCGAATACTTCCCCATGGAAGGGTTCTGCAACGCGATTTACATCCACGACGACATCGAAGGTGTCATCCCCGCGACCACCCCCACGTTCCCAGAGCCACGTACCCTGTACGTCAACATCCGTGGCTCTCAAGCTTACGTCGACAACAGGAAGGGGTTCTGGAAGGCCAACGTAGCCACCTTCCCGACCCGTACGACGAAGAACGAGGTTCGGGAGTCCATCGGCGTACGTGCAGCCCTCATGAAGCACCTTGAGGCGTTTACGCCTCCCAACGGCACAGACCTGGCCCTGTTGCAGAGCATGGTCGCGGAGAGAATTCATGTCTGAAGAAAACGACGGAGTCGATGTAAAGCCACTTCTCAATGCCGCCGCCCGCCGTGGTGTCACCCAGCCAGGGGACCCCCGCATCGGGCTCTTCGAGACCTTGCGGCAGACCGCGACCTGGACTGGCCAGGTCTACGAAGCCCAGCTTGTCACTCTGAAGCGCAACGCGATGCTCATCATGGGCTCGAAAGTTGTTTTGGGAGTTGACACTGACAAGCAGCACGTAACCTATTCAGGTGGACCTGCTCCGCGTGGATTCGAACGGACCCTTGAGGACGTTCAGCAGATGATGGAAGCTCTTGTTTGTCAAGTGCTAGGTCCGAAATGGACTGTGGACCGTGGTACTATCAATCAAGATGACCCCCGACCAGCTAGCAAGGGCCGAAAGCCTGCTAAATCCAAAGGAAAAAGAAGCGCTCGCAAAGCTCGCAAGCGATAAATTCCTTTCGACCCAAACGGCTATCCAGTTGTTTGGGTTGTTCCTCCAGGGGTATTCTACCGAGGAAATTCAGCGACTTAACCCGAACTACGGGTCGCTCGGCCTGGGGCTCATCGTCAGGGCCAGGATTGAGCACGATTGGGACCGCCTGAGGGACGAGTACGTCGCCGACTTGATGTCGACTGTCAAGCAGACAGTCGAAAAGTCCGCTCTTGAGTCGATTCAATTCGCCGCTGACGGCATGGCTGTGTACCGGAAGCTCGTCGGTGACCGTTTCAAGCGGTATCTGCAGACCGGCAACCCAGAAGACCTTGGCGAGTTCAAGGAGATGTCTTTCAAGACCTACAAGGACTTGATTGGCATCATGCACCAACTCACCAGTGCCAATCCAACGCCCCAACAGCCTCAGCGGACGACTTACGTCGCCAACGAGCCTGACGTCGTCGACGCTGAATTGGTTCGTCCGCAGCTTGCCGCCGATCGGCCGGTTGAAGCTGCCGAAGCAGCCAAAATGCTTGAGTTCTTGGTGATGAAGCAATGAATCTCCAGGAAAATCGCAAGCTTCTCTTTACCCCATGTACGACCAGGGCTCACTTCAAGTCGTGGATTATCCACTTCCTGAAAATCGACTTCCCCGACTGCATCGTCGTAGAGGACGAATCGAACTCGTCACCCCTTGACGCCGCTTGGGAGTACTACGACCGCATTCTGAGGAACGACCTGGCCGGTAGCTCGAAGGTCATGACCTACGCCAATCGAGGTGGTTTCAAGACGCTGTCCGCAGCCGTACTCGAAACGATGGCTTTGTTGCATACGACCCGCAACATCGGTCACATGGCCGCCATCGAGGCCCAGTCCAAGAAGTCGGCCAGCTACATCAAGGACTTCTTCCGTCGGCCCGTCCTCAAGGACTTCGTCGTCGGAGACAACTCCCGAGAAATCAAGCTCGTTCGATTCGCCCACAAAAAGACCGGTGAAATCCTCAACGATACGGAGTTCTCTGCCCTGACACTTGCCCAGCAGCAAGAATATCACCGCAGGGACAATTACCTCAAAATCGTCGTTTGTACAATGGCTGGCGCGAACAGCGACCACGTCGAGTTTTTCGTCATTGACGAAGTCGACGTCGTACCCAAGCAAAACATCGCGGCTTACCACCAGGCCCAGAACATCCCCGACCCCCGTGACGGCATGTTGCCGCTCACACTCCTCACGTCGACTCGTAAGTCTCGTACGGGGCTCGTACAGCACGAAATCGACGAGTCGGACCGCACCAAGCTCAAAATCAAGCACTGGAACCTGATTGACGTAACGCACGCTTGCGAACCCGCTCGTCACAAGCCCGACGAGCCCAAGCAAGAGTACTACATCAACGACGACCAGGTCCGCCACATCACCAAGGACCAGTTCGACGGCCTTAGCCCCGGTGAACAAAAGGGCTGGTACACCAAAGAGGGCTTCGCGGGCTGTAAAAACTGTCGCATCTTTGCGGCATGCAAGGGACGTCTGGCTACCAACCAGACTTCCAAGAGCCCGATGCTCAAGCCCATTTCGTTCGCAATCGAAAAGTTCCAGCAAGCTCCGAGCCCGGACTTCATCACGACCGAGTATCTGTGCCGCAAGCCTGACGCCAGCGGTCTTGTGTTCCCGCGCCTGTCAGAAGACCTCCACAAAAAGACCGCCAACCAGATGGCAGCCATGGTCCTGGCCGAAGACGAAGTCAAGAACTATACCAAGACCTCGCTCATTCAGTTGCTGATGAGCAAAGGGGCCCGGTTCTATACCGGCATGGACTTCGGGTTCACCCACCCCTTCGCCATCGTCACGATTGCGACGTTCGGCCAGTATGTCTTTGTCCTTGACTGTTACTCCCAGCCAGGTCTGGAACTCGACGACCAGACCGCGAACTCCGAGTACATCAAGCTCATGTTCAACAACCCCCGCGTCTACGCAGACCCCGCCTACCCGGGGTCCATCAAGACTTTCTCGAAGCGCGGCTTCAGGATGATTGACTGGGAAAAGAAGCCCTTCAGTGTCAAGGCCGGTATCGAAATCATTCGCTCGCTGCTGATGTCGGGCCGAGGAAAGACCAGGTTGTTCTTCTTGTCTGAGGATTCCGGCGTCAGCGACAAGCTCTGGAAAAACCTCAAGAAGTACAAGCTCGTGGTCACCAACGACGGGCTACCTACCGAAGAACCTGACGGCACCGACGACGACGAAGCCGACGCGCTGCGTTACGTCATCATGAATGTGCTAGGCTCCAAGGGCGCCCTCAAAGAAGACACCCGAACAGCCTTGACAGTCGAAGCTCACGCAGCACCCGAGTCGAAGCATCCAAATAGTCAACAGAACTGGATGACCGACCTCATTCGACGTGAGACCGGCTCGATGTCCGGTAGCTCTAGCGGCACCACAGTTTCTGGCACCACAGTCAAGAAAAACCGCTTCGTTTGGGACGGATAATCTACGCCCCGGAGATTCCATGCAAGCTACCCTCAATTTTACAGCAAAAATCGTCGCTTTCGGCGATGCTCAGGCCAGCAGCAACCCCCGTTTGCGGTTTTTGGACTGGACTCGTGACGTCAGCGGTATTGCCGTCACCGACCCCAAAATCGAGGCACATCGGATTGAACCTGGTCAGGCGTTGACCATCTTCACGGGCGTCAGACCGACCACGATTGACGGGACTACCGCATTCGGACTCGGCCTGCTGGTCGTCGAAAATGCCAGCACGTACCGAATCACCCACACTGGTGGGGCCAACCCAGGTCTCCGTACCGGGCGAGCTATCGCCGCCAGCGGGGTAGCTCTCACCTTCACCGTCAATGCGAACGCGACGATGACCGTGAACGCAGCCTCGGCCATTTTTGGCTCCGTAGCCGTGGGCGACCATGTGTTCATCCCCCACACGACGACCGGCGACGCCGCCAACGTCATTTCAGTCCTGAACGCGGGGTACTGGACCGTTCTCGGCGTGACAAGCTCACAAATCATCACCCTCGTGCGACCCACGGGCCAGGGCTTTGAAGGTATCGGCGAAGTCGTGTCACCGGTCAGCAACGACCAACTCCGGATTTACAGCGCCGCTGGCGTCCAGATTGGGGACTCCCTCGACATCACTGCAGGGTTCTCTGCCTCCGCTCGACAGATTTTCAAGGTCACCGCTGTCACCGACCTTTTTGTCGAGTTCGTCAGCACCACGCCTCTGGCTACGCAGACCGCCATCGTTCCTGGTGCCGCCGGTATGAGCTTTTTCACGGAAGCCAAGAGGCTTTTGTACATCGAATCTACCCAAGAAGTCGTCCCCCGTGTCAATGGCGATACCGGGGACTTCCAGAGGACCACCCCCTTCGATTCCAGCGACCCGACCAAGCCTGGGTTCTACGCCCGTCTCGGTCCGACCTGGTCGCTGGTGATTTTCAACCGTTCTGCGGTCGCCGCTGACGTCACAGTTCTGATGGTAGGATAAATTCATGGCCAAGAAACTCACGGCTTTCCAGCGGGGTATCCTGGAACAGTTCTCCGACGTCCCTACCCAAGAAGCACCTCGCAAGAACAAGGTCAGCATGGCCTTCGCTGACCCGTATTTCGCCGCCGCTGAGACCTCGAAGCCGCTGTCGAAGTCGGACCTCAAGTCTCATGAGCAAGCGATGGCGGACTCGAACCCGCTCATCAAGTCGGTCTTGAACGTACTCAACGGCCCGGGTGACTCTATCGAGCGCCTCGCCTTCGACACGCAGCCGAACTCGCAGAACGTCTACGCTTCTCTGTGGAAGCGAAAGCTGCGCCTGCTGCCGGACGAAGTCCTGAAGCGCATTTCGATTCAAGACGACCTGGTCGCCGCAATCGTCAACACCCGCAGCAACCAACTCGCAGCCTTTGGACGCCCCCAGCCAGACCGGTTCTCGACCGGCGTACGTCTTGAACCCAAGCCTCGCTTCACCGAGAACCTGAAGAGCGAACAGAAGGAAGCCCTTCAGAAGAGAATCGCTGAGGTCGAACAGCTTCTGATGACGTGCGGTGAAACCCGTGGGTGGGATGACCAAGAGGCCCTCACCTTCGGACAGTACCTTTTCATGTCGGCCCGCAATGCCGTCGTCTTCGGACGGGCAGCCACGGAAATGATTTGGGTTGACACCCCATCGGGTCGCAAGTTCCACTCGTTCCGCCCAATCGACGCGGGTACGATTTTCCGCGCAGCCCCGTACAAGGAAGCCGGTGACGCCGTCCGTAAGCAGGCCCTTCACCACCTCGCACGCCTCAAGAACAAGAAGCTCGTCCCCGAGAAGTACGTGGCCGACGAGTATTCGTGGGTCCAGGTCGTCGAAGGACAGCCCATCCAGGCCTTCACGAGCGACGAATGCTTCGTCCACAATTTCTACCCGAGCACCGACGTCGAGCTTGATGGGTACCCCATCACCCCTCTCGACACGGTCATCACGGCCGTCACCACGCACATCAACATCGGGACGCACAACAAGCTGTATTTCCAGTCTGGTCGTGCTGCTCGCGGCATGATTGTCATCAAGTCGGATGACGTTGACGAGAACGTAGTGTCGTTCGTTCGTCAGCAATTCAACGCGTCCATCAACTCGGTCGGCAACGCTTGGCGTATGCCAATTTTCGGTGTCGGTACTGACGATGAAATCAACTGGTACCCCATCGACAACTCGTCACGAGACATGGAGTTCCAGTACCTCAGCGACACCAACGCTCGTGTGATTCTGTCGGCCTACCAGATGTCGCCTGAAGAACTCCCCGGCTACGCTCACCTGAGCCGTGGTACGAACAACCAGGCCATGTCCGAAAGCAACAACGAGTACAAGCTCGAAGCTCATCGTGACGTCGGCATCAGGCCTCTGATTGCCCAGTTCCAGAACTTCCTCAACGCTCGCGTTCTGCCTCTGCTCGCACCCGACCTCGCCGACTCTTGCTCCCTCAAGTTCGTTGGCCTCGACGTCGACACCGCCGAAAAGGAATCGACCCGACTCCAGCAGGACATGGCCGTTCACATGACCATGGATGAAGTCTTGGAGAAGGTCGAAAAGCACCCCGTCGGTCGCCGTTGGGCTGGTCGGTTCTTGCTGAACCCCCAGTGGCAGGCCGTCGTCGACAAGTACTTCTTGGTCGGCGAGATTCTGGAGTTCTTCTTCGGCATCGAGGGCGCCTCCAAGGACCCCAGGTTCCAGTTCGTCAACAACCCAAACTGGTTCCAGTGGCAACAGATGCAGATGGAACAGCAACAAATGCAGCAGCAGCAGCAAATGCAGCAGCAGCAGGCCCAGCAACAGCAGGGTCAGCAGCAACAGGAACAGAAAGACCAGCAGGGCGACCTCACGAACACCGTCGACCAGTTCGCAGGGATGATGTCGAAGTCCGAGCAGCAGCTTCCTTCTAGCAAGAAAATGCTCTTGCATCATCAGCGCCAGGTCATCCAGCACGTCCTCCACGGGCTCGAAGCCGACGCCCAAAAGGCAACGGACGAAATCGCTGCTGTAATTGACCACTACATGCCCGACAAGCACAAGGAGTAATCCGTGGCTCGTTCAACGGTCCTTGGCCCAGCGGCTCAAAAGGCAATCCACGCAGCGGTCGACGCCTTGTTCGACCGCGCGAAGACCCGCCTCTTGGGTGTCCCGACCGGGAAGCGCTTGGAAATCTCGTTTAACCCGCTCTACAGCCTCTCTGGGCTCTTTCTGGCCGCAGGTCGGCAAGAAGGGGTCGAGCCTCGTGAAGAAATCCTTAGGTCGCTCCAGCGCATCGCAGGGGCCTATCTGGATTCCAGCCGCGAGAAGACCAAGGCCAGGGTTCTTCAGCAGGTCCAGGCGTACATGGCCGATGCCCAGAACCAGGGCATCAAGACCGACGTCAAGACGGTCCTTGGCGGCCAGTTGGCGGACTTGTGGGCAGACGTCAAGGTCGACGTCAAGAGAATCGTTGAGACCGAGACCACCACAGCCAGGAATGTCGGCATTTTTGACGCCATTGGCCGGATCGGCGCTCTGAGCGGCAAAAAAGACCCGAACGTGTTTTTCGTGACCGTCCGCGACCAGCACCGCTGCGACGAATGCACTCGTCTGCACATGATGCCTGACCAGGTCACGCCGAGGGTGTGGAAGCTCAGCGACGTCGGTTCGGGCTACCACAAAAGAGGCCAGTCTCAACCGAAGGTCGGCGGTCTGCACCCTCACTGTAGGTGCATGCTGACCCATTTGCTGCCAGGATACGGCTTCGACGCTTCAGGGCGCGTGACCTACATCGCTGCTGGTCACGACGAGTACGAAAACCAGCAAGGAATCCAAAAGCGCGAAAGCGAAGTGTTCGAGACCTTGGAAAAGGGCCTCAAGCAGCCGCAACTCAAGGGTATCTTGAGGGGTTTCGGGTGGGTAGACAAGGCTGGTGGTGGCCACGACATGTTGGAACACCCAACCATCGGCGCAAAAATCCCGTTCCAGAGAGCGTACACAGGGGATTACGACTGGCAGTGGGTGGACCAGCATCTTGGCGAAGCTGGGTTGCTGAGAAATCGCCAGAATAAGGTGGTAGCTGACCCGAACCATCCCTATTTCGCCCACTACGTCAAGTCTGGACACGCAAAGCCGCCCGAACCTACGGGTCCTTCGATGAAGACCTGGCAAGCCCCCGGAGCCGAGACTCACCTGCCTATTGAAGTCATGGAAGAGGGTGGTGTTTCGGATGGGCGACTTCACGCCGATGCCGTCAAGAAACTGAAGTCCGGACAAGCCATACCTCATGTCGAGGTCATGGAATTGGGCGCAGGTTCTTACGGAACTCTCAGCAATCACCACATCTTGCAAGCTGCACGCGATACGGGCATGACCCATGTACCGGTGAAGCTGGTCAAGAAAGAGTAGGCTCGACCGCCGTCGCCTCGCCGCCAGGAGCGGCAGGCCACTTGACGATAGACGCCGTACCTTGAAGTCCGACGACGAGCAGGACCTCAATCTCTTCGGCGACCACTTCGGTCACCTTCACGCCATCGACGAGGTACGTGACGACCGTACCCGGGCGAAGGAAGATGGTCTCGATGGCGTATTCGGTCATGCAGCACTTATAGACTATTTAGTGCTGCGCGTCAACACATCACTCGAAGTTCGCGATGACTCTGGGTACACGCTGACCCTCTTCGATGACCGCGTTTTTGTGGGCCTCGTTGGTGGCACGAGCCTTGAAGTGGGTACTCAGCGACTCACCTGAAGCCATCATCTCTTTGATGGTGATGAGCGCATCGAAGAAAGCGTCAACCTCTTCGGCCGCCCGAAACTTGGTCTTGGTCTTGTGGGTCCTGTAAGTACGGGTATATGCCGCCCCCCGGCCCCGTGACTGGCGCATGGCGTCGATTTCGACGTACCAGGTCCCGTCACTCGACTGGCCGATTCGAACGATAGAACCCATTCGAATCTTCCAGTCGGCCTTCTTGGGCTCTGGCCAGATTTCCAGGACCTGCATCTCTGCCGGTTCAACCTTCATGAGCACTCCAGCTTAGGTGGGATTGGCGACCAGTACGTCGCTCGGTTGCTTCATGTTGCGGGCCTCAAGCCAGCCACGCACTGCAGCGCCCCGCACGAACAGCGCTGCGAACGGCCGCTTGGGTCCCGGCCGCCAATGCCAGGAGCGTGTCGTCGCCTTCGCCCCGTAGACCCGCTTCGGCTTGAACCCCTGCGTCATCATGACGTCGAGCACCACGAGACATTGCGGGCACGTCACGTGGTGCAGCAAACGCTCGGTGTGGCCGGACGCCTCACAGAGCCCCTGGCCAACGATTCGCCCTTCAAGGTGCGCAGTCATGGTGACACCGGGAGGCAGATGAGGTTTCTGAACCGCTCGACCGCGAAGAAGCTCGAAAGCGGATAGCGCGCCTTCAAGACCCGTTCGGCGTGCATTCGCCGAATGTTCTTCGCGCGACCGTTCTTGGCTTCGCGGACATAGGCTGCGAGACCTGTTGTTCCGAGATCGTTGAGTTTCATGGCTCGATTTATACACTACCGCGACCTATTTTGTCAACACCCGAACACAAATACCGGCAAATCCGCGCCTCTAGAGCGCTTCACCATGTCGGCTGTGCCCTTGCCAAGTTCGGGCTCGTTGTGAACCGCGATGACGATGTCGGGCCTCGCTTCGAGCATTTGCTGGTTTCGTTTGGGCCCCGCACCAGGTCCGTAGATGTCCCATTCGGCAAGATAGACTTCAGTTTTGAGCCCACGCTGGCTCGCGACTTGGCCCGCTGTGGAATCGACGCCACGGGCACCTCCGTGGATGACAACCGTACCGACTGGAAACAGGTCGATAATCTTCCGAAGGATTTCTACCGGTTGGCGATTCCGAGTGCCACAAATCAAGATTCTCATTCTTTGGGGCCCTTCAGGTAAAAGCTCGAAAGTGTTAAACTCTCGTTCCAGTAATCTTACCATGGAATTGAGGTCGCCACAATGTCGACAGGACTCTTTATCGTCTACGGTCTGGTAGACCCGCGAGACGGGCAGTTGAGGTATGTCGGCAAGTCGTGTTCGGGGAAGCGTCGCGCTCGGCAGCACGCAAACCCAACGAGAGTGATTAAGGATTTTACCCACAAGGGGAACTGGGTAAAAGGTCTTGTTGCGGTGGGTCTTCGCCCAGAGATCGAAGTCTTAGAGTCTGTGGTCGATTCTCAGGAGTTGGATGAAGCCGAACGGTTTTGGATTGCTTACTACCGTGCTCTTGGGTGCAGACTCACGAATCTTACGGACGGTGGGGACGGCACCCCTGGCCACAAGAAGACGGTGGAAACGGTCGGTCGCATGAGAGCTAGCGCTTATCAGCGTTGGGGTCGCGAAGAGCGTCTTGATGACACTCAAGTAATTGCTCGGTATCAAACGGGGGCGACTTTGCGCGCTGTCGCAGCCGAGTTTGATACCTCTTCAAGTCATGTTTTTGGAATTTTGAAACGGCACGGTGTGCAAGTCCGACCCAAGAAGTCCGCGTCTGAATCGTTCGTATTTGTACCTGGTCGTGGGATGGTGGCAAAGTGAGTACTGGTCTGCTGATGGATGGCGTCTTTGCTTCGGAAGCAATTGATTCTTCTGGAGAAATTCTTGACGTAAAAGGTATCGATATCTCGGACTTTGATGATGGGAAAGGGGTATGCAACTATGAACATCAAGGCCACGACAACGAGAACAATCAAGGTCAAGAGATCGTCGGCAAGGTGGTTTTTGCCAAGAAGATTTACAGTTCGTCCGACTGTTCGAACGACCGCGAGAAGCTGTTCTGGGGCAAGGTCAAAATCCCCTTTCTTTACGGCATCATCCGTCTCTATGACGGGGCTGGCCACGAAGGCGCCAAGGCTCTCGCTGCCATCATCCGTGACTCCCATGCGAACAACGAGCCCATCATCGTCGGGTTCTCGATTGAAGGCTCGACGCTCGAAAAGGACTCGAAGACCAACCGTCTCAAGACCACCATCGCGCGTCGTGTCGCTCTGACCCTGCGCCCCTGCAACAAGACTGCCGTATCGGGCCTGCTCGCAGACCCCAACGCACCTGAGGGCTACGACAAGAACCCCGTCGCGGCCGACTTGCTCGCCATGGTCCCTACGACCTCGACCAAGAAGGGCGAGCACGTCGACCCACGATTCGTTCGTCTCGGGGGCTCTGAGGCCATTTACGGTACTGAAATCTCCAAGGCTATGGCTGCAGGTAACTACAACGCCGCACCAGGTACTCTGACCGGCGGTGCAGCCCTGCAAGTCGAAGACCAGTCGCGGAAGCACCGCGCCCTCGCCCTTGCTGCGTTCCGCGACTGGAACAGGGTCACCCCCTTCAAGAAGTTCCTCAAGGCCAGGTTGCCAGAGGCCAGCGATGAATTCCTGGACCACTTCCAGGAAATCGTTGACAGCCACATCTTCAAGGTCAAGAAGGCCGAGGAAGTTCTGCGCGAGATGGCGAAGGCTGGCAAAAAGCCCGCCAAGCTGGTCAAGCCGCCCGAACCTAAGCCCTCGACGTTCACCGTCCAGGGACGTCCAGTCAATGCGCCTCCCGAGAAGAGCAAACTCGGCTTCGACAAGGGTGTTCTGACGACACGTCAAGGCGTCTTCCAGGCCTCGACTCCTTCGAACCCCCACCCCCACCTGATGGCACACACGGGCAAGGGCGCCCCGGAAATCGCTCAGCACTTCCAGGATGAACTCGCAGACCGTCGCACGCACCACCAGCGTGCGATGCGGAACTGGTTCGTCGTCAATGACCGGTTCTCGAAGGGCGACATTCACCCTGGCGTGGTATCTCACGCCGTCGCTTTCGCTCTGATGAGCCCCGGCATTCCCGTTCCGATGCAAGAGTTCATGTACGGGCACTTCATGGACCAACTCCACTCCCAGGGCCTGACACACGCCGACCCGGCTAAGTGGGACGAAACCGTCAAGGGCTGGATGGCCAGAAACCGCACGGGCCTCCCCAAGCACTCCAACAGTCACTACACCAAAGAGTATTTTGACCCCGCCAAGAAGGTCACGGATGCAAGCGGAAACGACGTCATGGACCCTGCGGGGAAGCCGATGCTGGGTGCATTTACGTCGATTGAGAAGGAACTCACGACCCAGACCGGTGCGATGCAGGGCTACAACAAACCCAACCAGTTCGCCAAATATTTTGGTGAATACATCAACAACCACCACAACGACATCGTCCAGACCATTCGAGCGGCCAAGGGCGACGCAAGCAAGGTTGCCCGGCGCCTGACCGACGTGCGTGGTATTGCACCCAAGCTGTCCCGGTATTTGCTTGGCATGATGGGTGCAGGCAACATGGTCGTACCCGACACCCACTTCATCCGACATTATTTCGGCTCGCAGCCCATCGCCCCAGGTTCGAACACCTCGGTCGACTCCGAGACCCAAGAACACCTCAAGAATTCGCTGCTGTCAAGCTCAAGCTCGCACGATTTGCTCGAAGGAATCGACAAGCACTATTACCAGAACCACGACGCCGTCAAGGCGGTCTTGAATGACCCCGCAATCGGGCCCTACTTCAAGGGGCGCGAAGAGCAGTCTGTGTTCCCGGCATTTTGGTGGCACTGGATTAGCATCCCCGGCCACGAGCGCCGCATTGGTACACCTCACTCGGGTTCGTCCAACGCTGAGACCGACCACGCGCCCTTCTGGGACGCTGTCAACCCACTGCTGAAGAAGGCTGAAACGCCAGGCGCAGAGTACGACCCCGAACTCCACTTCAGAACGGCAATGCAGCACCACCGCTGGCTGGAACAGTACGGCCCCGTCCATGCTCTGGGCTTGTACTACCGGTACTTGGTACCCAAGCTCACGGCCAACGAAGCCAAGAAGGGCGAGTATGTTTTGCGCCGCTTCGAGGAACTCCAGGTCGACACGCTGGTTGCGCTGAGAAAGGCCGCCACGAAGACGAAGACCGTGCAGGTCGACCTCACTCCTGAGGCGGTTGAATGGAACGGCAAGCAGGTTCAGCCCGGTTACGCACTGCACCACCACACTCGGGGCGAGGCACCTGCAGAATACCACGTCCTGGACATGGGACCGAAGGACATCGTCGCCGTTCGCAAGGAACACTTCCACGACTTCAAACCAGAAGACATCGTGACGTTCCCCCGCTCCGCGAACCCCCTTGAAATCAAGCATACGCCCGTACACAAAGAGACGGGCACTCGTGTGTCGGTCAAGGACCACGGCGTCGGTGAATTCAATTACCACCCCGACGCAAAAGCACTTGCAGAGGGTTTTGATTTTGCGACTGAGCCCGTAAAGGCCAAAAAGGGTAGCCGTAAGGCATATTCGTTCTGGTCGAAGGGCCCCAGTGGCAAAAGGGTGTACGTCAAGTCCGAACCCGGAAGGGGCAGTCAGCACCACTTGCTGATTCCGGAAGTACGACAAGAAGGTATGTATGCCAACCTCGCCCGAGATTTCTTCGGTCTGGGCCAGTACACACCCGCTGTCGCGGTAGTCCGCCACCCACAGACCGGCGTTGAACATGCTATCATCGAGCGCCGTGCAGGCAAAGAGTACGACCCCAAGGACCCCGACCACCAAAACATCCTTCGCGAACACGCTGACTCGGGAGAACTCGACAAGCTTCAGTTCATGAACCGTGTCATGGGCAACAACGACCGTCACGGCCAGAACTATCTTGTTGACCGAAAGAACCGAGCCCTGAATCTGATTGACCACAACATCGTGTTGGGTGAGACCGGAGCCTGGGGGTACGACCCCTTCGTAGCGGACTACATGAACGCCTACAACAAGGTGAAGAACCCCCATCTCGCAGCCGAGGCCGACCGCTGGCCGAACGAATTCGGTAGCTCGGGGACCTACGCAGAACCGGTTCATCCAGCCGCCCTCGATTGGCTGTCGAAGCTCGATGCCACCGAACTGGAAGCTCAACTGCACCGTCACGAGATGCCACACAAGGCAGTCAAAGAAGCGGTCAGTCGCCTGAAGGCTCTTCAGACACAATTCAAGCTCACCCCCGATATCTCTCGATACAAGGGCACACGCCAGGCCATGAACGAAGTTGCTGCTCAGCGCCGCAATGGAGTCCGTTTCCGTTTTGATTGAAAGCTAAAGATGGACCACCACAAACACATCGTCTACGTATTTGGCGTACACCCTCATGAAGAAAAAGACGACGTGCATCACACGTTGCTGGGGAAGCTTTGGATGAAGGATGGCAAAATGTCCGTCCTCGAAGACCACGGTATGGCCGGTGACCAGGACCTCTCGAAGATGCCTCCCGAATCCGCCGCCCGAATCATCAAGCGCATGATGACTTCTCAGCGACGTGTCGTTGCCACGAGCCACGACCTTCGCACAGGCGAGTACCCCGAGTTGCTCCCCAAAACTCCACGTCACGGCGATTTGCCGACAGACCTGGGCGAAGCACTCCACAGTCAAATCACCGAAAAGCTCCCGGGGCCGAAGGTCAGCGAATTCGAGTACCACAGAACTGGCATGCCCGGTCCTCAGACCCTCAAGGTCTCTGGCTCTCAGATGTACCTCGACGACCAGGCCCTGCAGCCCGATGAGTCCAAGCTCGTCATGGAACACCTCAAGAGCGGCAAGGCCCTCATTCGCCCTTCGGTCAAGACCTCGATGGCGAAGTCCGAAAGTCTCGCCAAGATTGAGCCCCATCTCGAAGCGGCCCTCGGTCAAATTCGCGAGGCCGTCAAGAGAGGTCACGTCCACCCAGACGCCCTCAAGACTGTCAACCAAACCCTGTTCACCGACACCATGATTCCTAGCATCGGGAACAAGGCTGCCTACAACGACTTTTTGTCCAGGCCCCGTGAAGGCGTCCACGTCCATCTCGACGGCAACGACTTCGGGTCCATCAACAAAATGCACGACCACGAAACCGGCAACCATGCCATCACTGCCATGGGTCGAGCACTCAGGCAGGCCATGGATGAGTCTGTAGGTCGCAAGAACGGCAAGCTCTTCAGGACCGGTGGCGACGAATTCGTTGCCCACGTACCTAGCCATGAGCACGCAGCACTCTTCGCTCGCTCGTTGCGGTCCAAGTTCGAAGGCATCCCCGCCATTCGTGGCACGCACCGCCTGAGCATGTCTCTGGGCTTCGGTCCGACCCGCGACCACGCTGAAGAGGCTCTCAAGGACGCCAAGGCTGCCAAGAAGGCCGCCAACGCACCTCTGGGCCAGGCCAAGACCCACGCAGCCAGCAGAATGCCCGGCCGTGAGGGGATTATTCCTGTCGACTGACCCGCCTTGAACGGTTTCTGCACTCTTTGCAGATTCCCCGGCGAGGATGGATTTCGGCTACAAATGAGAGCCCGCACGCCTTGCATTCGCAAAGGCCCTGGGTTTTCATGCAGACCTTGCATTGCCCGTTCCTGTAGAGCGCTCTAGGCTCCAGGCATCGTTTGCACATTCCGAGTACGAGACCTGAGTTCTCGACTTGGTATTTGGTGCGTCTACACGGCCCACAGCGCCTTCGGTACTCTTTCCCACACGTTGGGCACTGCTTGGGTCCTGTCATTGGCCCTCAGATTACCACTGGGCGGGATTTGGGCACAAGTAATCTCTAGTGCGTAAACAGATTTTCCACTCTCCAAGGAGATACACATGAGCGCCAAGTCCCTTTCTTTCGCTGCCGAACTCCGTGACGACCTTGCTCGTCGTTTCGCCACCATTTCGGCGGTCGGGTTCGATGCTTCTGCGAACCCCACGATTCTCATCGGTGCTGGTACGGCCGGTTCGCAGAGCGCATTCATCCGCGTCATCGACTTCGCGCCTCTTGGCGTTGACGGTATCGGCCTGACCCAGCGTGCGTATGGCAACCCCGTGGTTGTCCAGGTTGTTCTGGAGACCTCGACCATCGCCAACACCCCGCTGCTTCTCGGCGCAAACCTGCTCCCTCTGCTTGGTGAGCTTGGCGTCCGTGGTGCCCGCGTTGAACTCTACATGTCGGCCAACACCAACGCCGTCGAAGTCTCGGACATCGTCTCGGGTAACCTCAAGGCCACCTTCGACCCTGACATGAAGAACAAGCTTCAGTCGCAGATTTAAGTTCTTGATTGAAAAGGAGATTACTCCATGTCGAAAATCAAGGATTCTGACCTCAAGCAGGTCATCGCCGCCTTGGAAGCGGACCTCAACGAGGCCTTCGAGGCTTCCAAGGGTTCGCTCATGAAGGCCGACGGCGACGAGCCGAAGGAACCTTCTGAGCCAAGCGACGACTCTGCTTCGCCTCCCGCTTCTGACTCGGCTTCGCCCGCTTCGGACGCGCCTCCTGGTGCTGACGCCAGCGCTTCTGCTCCCCCGGGCGATATGGCCGGTACCTCGGCCCCCGCTCCTCAGGCAGACCCTGCCGCTCCTCAGCAGGGCGAACAGCCCCTGACCCCCGAAGCCCTCCAGGCCGAGTATGCCCAGCTTCCTCCTGAGGAACTGGACATGCACATCCAAGCCGCCCTCGCTGCCAAGGAAGCTCTCGCAGCTTCTGCCGGTGCCGGTGCTGCTGGTGGCCCTCCCGGCGCCTCGCCTCCTCCTGGCGCTTCGCCCGGCGGACCTCCCCCTCCCGCAGCCGCTGGCCCTGCAGCTTCGCCTTCGCCCGACCAGCAGATGATGCCTCCCGCGATGAAGAAGGAAATGTCCTCGCACAAGCAGGCCAATGGCGGAATGGTCAAGTCGGAAGTCGACTTCAAGGCCGAACTCGCTGCAATCAAGAACGCCCAGGCCGCTGAAATCGCCGCTCTCCAAAAGTCGTACAAGGAAGACGTCGAGAACCTCACCAAGGCCATCACGATGGTTGTCGAGCGCCCTGAGCGCAAGGCCGTCACCGGAATCTCTTACTTGAAGAAGACCGAAAGCGCACCTTCGGCTCCTACCAAGGCATTCAGCCCTGCCGAAGCAAAGGCCAAGCTGAACGAACTCATCCCCAGCCTGTCGAAGTCCGAACGCGGTCTCATTCTCGATTTCTACTCCGGCAAGGTCAAGGTCGACGCCCTCGCGTCCATCTTCGACAAAATCAAGTAAACCCAACCCCAGTTTTTCGTATCAAGGAGAAATCCCATGTCCAGTGAAGTCACTCAGGCCCTGCTGAAGGCTCTCGAAGCAGGCAACTACAACGCAGCGCCCTCGTCTCTCGTCCAGGGTGGCGCTCTCCAGATTGAAGACCTTGCGTCAGTAATGCAGGTCGTCACGTTTGAAGAGAAGTCCATCAAGCTCCAGAAGGGCATGAAGACCGAATCGTGCAAGTCGACCCTCGCACAGTTCGACCGTCAGCTTTCGTACGGCATCTTCGGTGGTACTGCCACCCAGGAAGGCGCAGTCGGCGTCGAGGAAGACAGCCAGTTCGTACGTATCGTCGTCCCCATGGCCTTTTACTCGCACGTTCGTCGTGTGACCGTAGTTGCGAACATGATTCAGACGATCGACGGCCAGAAGGCTGAAGACCGCGCTGCTGCTGACGCTGCCAAGAAGCTCTCGGCTGACATCGAGTTCGACTTGTTCCGTGGTAAGAGCGACTTCTCGAACGCTGGTGTGTTCGACGGCAACATGGCTGCGTACCCCTCGCTGCCCAACCTCCTCGGCCTCGATGCCCAGATCCGCATGTCGGACACTGAGCGCAACACGACCGACCTGATGTTCGCTGAATACGGCTCGAACGAGTCCGTGGTCGTGAGCGTCGGTGGTACCCTGACCCAGGACGCCATCGAAGATGCACACGTCAAGAGCATCATGCAGCACGGTGAAGCTGAGACGCTGTACGTCGACCCCAAGGTTCTGTCGGCCTACAACAAGATTTCCTTCGGCAAGGAGCGCATCGTGCTCGCTGGTTCGCCCCAGGACGCAACCGCCGCTGACCTGAAGCGTCAGTGGGTTTCGGGTGGTACTGTCTCGGTTGAGGCCTCGCGCTTCCTCTCGGGCAAGACTGGCCCTGCCGCTGCTCGCGCTGTCGGTCCTGCTGCTCCCAGCATCTCCCTCGGCACTGCCGGTGGTACTTCGGCCCTGACCGCTGGTACCTACATCTATCTCGCCACTTCGGTGAACGAGCTTGGTGAGTCGCCTCTGTCGGCCTCGGGCTCGCAGGCTGCTGCTGCCGGTGACCAGGTCTCCGTGACCATCACCCCTGCCGCTGGCGCTGTTCGGTACTTCAACGTGTACCGCACCAACGCTGGTGCTCCTGCCGCGACCGCGAAGTTCATCGGCCGTGTCGCGAACTCGGGCGCTGCGACGACTGTGTTCACCGACCTCGGCAACAAGAAGCCGGGCTTCGTGACTGGGTTCCTCCTCCAGAAGGACACCATGACCATGAAGGAGCTTGCTCCGTACTCGCGTATGAAGCTGGCCGTCACGGACCTCAGCCTGCCTGAAGCGCACTTCCGCTTCTGCACCCTCGCCGTCCTCCAGCCTCGCAAGAACGTCCTCCTGGACAACCTTGTCGGAAGTTTTTGAGTGATTTCAAGTAGTTAGCTGATTAGATGAAGCAACTGGGCCCGCACGGGCCTTTTTGCGACCAAAGTGTGATAATCTGGTGGGTATGAAACACATCCTTTACGCCTTGCTTTGTCCGAAATGCGGTTGTCCCCGATATGTGGGGCAA
Source organism: uncultured Candidatus Saccharibacteria bacterium (assembly GCA_937872425.1). Lineage (GTDB taxonomy): Bacteria > Patescibacteriota > Saccharimonadia > Saccharimonadales > CALMSM01 > CALMSM01. Next base: position 4,600 of record CALMSM010000181.1, on the reverse strand, counting down.
TCTTCTAAGGGGTCGGCACGCTTCCAAGAGCATCTACAAGGGATAAAGTGTCGTGATTCTTCCCGGCACAAAAAGTTCTGGGTTCAGTCTTTACTGGACCAAGGACTAAAGCCCAAGTTCGTTGTACTGGTTCAATTGCCCGGACCTAAGTATCTTGACGCTGCCGAAATCTATTGGATTGCAGAGATGCGTCGGCGAAATTTGCCGCTTACTAATCTTACCGATGGTGGCTGTGGTCGTAGAGGACATAAAGACTCCCCAGAAACTATCGAGAGACGTGCCGCTCACTTTCGAGGCGTTCCAAAAACGGAAGCTCACAAAGCAAAAATCTCAGCCACTCTCACGGGTCGCCCAAGTCCCAAAAAGGGCCTTCCCTTGACTCCAGAACAACTCGTCAGCCACGCAGCCGCAAGAGCAATCCCGCCTTTCCAGGATCAACACGGACGTGTCTACAAGACCATTAAGGAGGCCTCTGAGCGTTGGAAGATTCCTCCTGGGAACATCGTCCATTGCTTGAAGGGAAGGCGGAAAACGGCCGGTGGTTTGACCTTCGTATATCTGGCTCAGAAGTAATCTGTAGTTCGTCTCGCAGTTCACCTCTTTTGGAGTACTCAAATGGCAAAGCTCACTACTCAGACCGTAAAGAACATCATGTCGGCTGTACTCGGTCAGACCGAGGGCAACGATGTGGCCACCAAGCTCAACCAGGCCGACGCTCTCGCCGATGGCGCGACTCACAGGCTGGTTTCGCTCATCATCGCGACGAACGTCAGCCAGACTGTCGACTTCGGTATTCTCCGAGTTGGCGACCAGGTCATGATGATTCCCGCCACTGCAGGTTCGGCTGACCAAATCGGCCCTATCGCTGTCGCAGGCAACCTTGGGCAGGCCGCTGTCGTCGGTAACGCCTACATGGTCATCCGTTCGGTCGTAGCCCCTCTGGCTGCCGCTGTAACGACTGAAAAGTTCTAATCGGGCTCAACGGCCGGATTAACCAAACGCCGCTGCCCCTGAACGGCATCGGCGTTTTTTTTCTTTTGGAGCACTAAATGGCTGACTTGAAATCGAAGCGGTATTGGGACGATGCTTGGCGCAAACTGAGCGTATTCTTTTCACCCGGCGGCCTGGTTCCTTCGCCTTTCGGAACGGGAGAATTTGGCGGCGCCGTCAACGCCCTCTTGAATGGCTGCGTAGGCGACGGTCTCGCTGACGACACCAAGACCATCCAGAAAGCCATTGACCTCGCCGTCGCAAACGGGAGGAACACCCTGTACCTCCCCGCTGGGACCTACCGAATCACCGCCGCTGGCCTCAATTCAGCCGACGCCGCAGTCATCGTACCTTCCAACTTCGTCATCAGAGGCGACGGAACACGAACGGTCATCAAGTGGGAGGGCGACACGCGTGGTGGCTCGGAAGCGTACCCCGCAGAACCCTACTACTATTGCTTTTCTTCACTGTTCGGATACACGAAGGTCCGCTACGAAAATCTGTCGTTCGTCGGCACGAACGACCCGTTCGTGTTCAACAAGAACGCCCAATCGACTTGCATCTACGCCATCACGGGCGAGGACCTCGTCGTGAAGGGGTGCTACTTCGAGAACCTCCATGGCTTCAGCATCCATGAAGACGGCAACAGCGAAAGAACCCACATCTTCGATTGTGTCACCAAGAACTGTGCCAACGGTATCAACGTCAACGGCAATTGGACGATTTTGACGAACAACAGGCTCTACAACTCAGAGGGCTTCGAGTGCGCAGGTACGGGCGTGCTGATTCAGAACAACACCATCAAGAACGCCCTTGTTTGTGGCATTTCCGTCGGCGGCAACACCGTCAATAACTTCGAAGCTCCCGGTAGTCAGGTCCTCGGGAACAACATCGACGGATGTGACGGCATTGGCATCCTGGGCAACAATGCTTTTGTGTACGGTACGATTTCCGGCAACACCATCAGGCGCTGTGATGGTGGCGGTATTTACTTGACTCACGACGTGGGGCTCCACGTCGTCAAGAACAACATCGTCTCCAACAACACCGTCACCGATTGCTGCAAGGCAGGTAACCCCAACGTCTCTGGCATCCAGGTCGCAGGTGAGGGCGGCAACCTCATCACCGGCAACCGGGTCGTAGATACAGGAACGGGGACCTGGAATCAGCAGTATGCCATCGCCTTGTTGTCCAACGACAACGTGGTCGACGGCAACCTGCTCAAGGGCACTAACCACGACCTCCTGATTAACGCTGGAGTGACAGGTACTTGCGTGGGTCAGAACCAGATGATGAACACCAAGGTCCAGTGGCTTGCTACGACCGGTGCTTCCGAAATCAGGCGGTCCTTTGCTGGCGCTGCTGGGGAATACATCGAGTTCTCGCAGATTTACCAGAACATCTATCCTTACTGGATTCGGTACGCTGACGGGAAGATGGAGTGGGGCGCCAACACGTTCCCCCTTGACACGAATTTGTATCGCTCGGCCGCCAACCAACTCAAGACCGACGACGAATTGGTCGCTGTCACCGGCCTGGCCATTGACACCCAGAAGCTCCGTAGGGCTGCCAGCATTCCCGTGGCAGGGACCTGGGTCCGAGGCGACATCGTCTTCAACACCGACCCCTCAGCCAGCGGCTTCATCGGGTGGGTCTGCACGGCTTCGGGTACTCCGGGGACCTGGAAGACCTTCGGCGCCATCTCGGCGTGATATGATGGCTCCATGACCAGCGAACTCACTCAGGCCCTGCTCAAAGCTCTCGAAGCAGGCAACTACAACGCCGCTCCCACAAAGCTCGTTCAGGGGACGGGCTACTACCCGTTAGGTGACGACCCCCGTATGAAGACGGACCCCGTGGAAGAACTTGAGGCCCACGCACGCCAGCACCAGCAAGAATGCTGGTGCGACATCAAGCTCCCGGTGGCGTTGTCCTTCGTACACGTCGACTTCTTAATCCCGGGCGGCTACCCCGAACACCCTGGCCAGTGCGAGTGCGACATCAAGGACCTAATGTCCGTAGGTCACGACAAAGACTGCTGCGAGCACCCCAGCAAGAAGAAGCCCCCAACAGAGAAGTAATCTCCAGCCTATGAACGCAAAAGCGACGCCAGTGAAGGAAATTCGCCCTACTTAAAGGGAATGGCGCCGCTACGTCCTCTTGGACCCAAGGACCCGGCGCCCCGAAAAGGTGACCGGGTCTTGACGTTTCTGGACCTGGCGTGTATAAGGGGTCCCACAAGTGAATAACAGGCTGCACATCAGGGTGAATTTCATGCAGGTGAATACTCGGTCGGGATCCGAGAGGTAGCTGGTGCAACTCCAGCCTCCCTGACACAATCAGGAAACAGTAATCTTGTTTCCCGATATGAGAAAATGTACCAAATGTGAACAAGAACACCAAGATAGACATTCGTGGTGTCGACCGTGCCGACAACAAAACGATCGAGAACGATACGCAGCTAAAGACAAAAAGCTTTTTCGTGAAAAGCAAAAAAGATGGAGAGCTAAGCGTCGAGAGTGGATTGACGAACAAAAGAATAAGCAGTGCGCCGACTGTGGAGTTCGGTATCCGCCGTACGTGATGCAGTTTGACCACCTGCGAGACAAAAAGTTTGAAATCGGTCAAGAAGTCGACGGACCCCTTCTTCTTTTGGTAGAAGAAATCTCGAAGTGCGAAGTAGTATGTGCCAACTGCCACGCTGAAAGAACGCAGCAAAGAAGGCTTGACAGTCGGAGAGACGACGAGTAGAATGCTCTCGTAAACAACAAGAGGTTTACGAACAGTAATCTGGGTAGTATGAAATGCATCAAGTGCGAGCGAGAGAAGCAAGATACAGAGTTCGGTAGCCGCAAAGGTAAAAAACGAAGACGGTGTCTTGAGTGCGATGCGGAGTACCATAAAGCCTGGTACTCTAAGCACCGAGAGAAAAGAAGTAAAGAGCAACGAAAACGGAACTTTAGAGAAAGAGCAGATTTCAAGCGCAAAATCGAAGAAGTCAAGTCGCGCCCCTGTGCTGATTGCAACGTAAAGTACGACCCCGTTTGCATGGATTTCGACCGCCTCCGAGACAAAAAACATAACGTATCAGACATGAAGCATCGTCCGTGGGAAGATGTTTTGAAAGAAATCAGTAAGTGCGAAATCGTCTGCGCAAATTGCCACCGACTTCGCACAAAAACAAGAAGATCGTCGCCGACTTCGTATAGTGGAAGTACGCCGCCCTCGTAAGACGGACGCGACAGTTCGATTCTGTCAATCGGCACAAAGTAGTTGACGAAGCAGAACGAAGTGTGGTAGAAAGCCTCAAGCCGAACAACACTGGTTGGACGGCGCAGTTCGCAGGTTGAAAAGTGAATACAGCAATTTTGGGCTTTTAGCTTGAAGGTCAAGCAGCGGTCTCTTAAACCGAAGTTGAGGGTTCGATTCCCTCAAGGCCCACTGACTCAAATGCTTTGAAGGGATTACATCATCCTAAGATCGTGGTCTTGGTTCGACTCCAGGGGGCGGCTTACTGTTTGCCGCCTTAGTGTAATGGCAGCACACGTAAACATCTCTTCTACCTTTGTTGAGTCTTAATTTTCAAACGCAGCGCAGGCTGACCAGAGCG